>CAZWRW010000044.1:0-9102 GCA_964636465.1 uncultured Ruminococcus sp.
ATTTTATAACTTGATTAAGAGTTCTTATAACTTTTTATAAGTTTTCAGTAACGGTGTTTGACTTTTGGCAACTAGACTAATCTCTTCAGCGGTTGGCATAGCTATAGGAATCTTAGTAATGTTATTCTCGAACACCATAGTTTTAAACTTGGCGGTGTCTGCACTATGCGTAATGATGTTATACGAACTTTTCCACGCTGAAAAGTGTTCCGACTATGGCGTATTTACATATATGTGTTACATCCTAGTTGGAATTATGCCGATACTATTGTATGGTAAACTCGCAACCCTTGACTTGATATTCCCTGTATGTATGGTGTGTATCTTCATAATGTTTGTGGTGTATATATTCAAGCACAAGGAGCTAAACATGGATAGGTTAATATTCATGATAGGGTGTTGTGGTTTCGTAACGTTCCCTATGTGTTGCATGGTGTTCATTAAGAATTTAGATGTACAACTCGGTACGGTATATATGATTATAGCCTTGTGTTCTGCATGGTTAGCGGATTCGGGAGCATACTTTGTAGGAGTATCATGTGGTAAGCATAAACTCTGCCCAGAAATCAGTCCCAAAAAGACTGTGGAAGGTTTCATAGGTGGGTTAATCAGTAACGGCGTGATACTGTGCCTTTTCTGCCTAGTGTATAGCAAGTTTTTCGCTCCTGATGGTTTGACTGTAAACTATCTATCCACCTTTGTGATGGGCATAGTTACAGGTGCTATCGGTACTGTAGGCGACTTGTCAGCCTCCCTAATTAAGAGACAGTGTAACATCAAAGATTTTGGCAAGATAATGCCTGGTCATGGCGGTATCTTGGATAGGTTCGACAGTGTGCTATTTGTAGTTCCTTTTGTGTACCTATACCTTGAATATATCGGAATTTTTACTATATAATAGAATAGATATGAAAACTATTTTAACGCTAATTCGATAGTTCAATTTTGTGTTGCAAAATTGCGTTTCACCATGTGACAGCATGGAAGTTTATCAAATTCGCATTAAATATTTAGAACGTTAAAGGAGCTGAAAAAAGCTCCTTTTTTAACAGAAAGAGGTCTTAATTATGGAAAGTTTTTCTTTGCTAGGCTCTACGGGTTCTATAGGAACTCAAGCTCTAGACGTTGCTAGAAAACATAATTTAAAGGTTACAGCCTTGGCGGTGAATAGTAACATCAAAGGACTTGAGAGTCAAGTTAGAGAGTTTAAACCTAAATACGCTTGTGTCTACGATGAGAGCAAGTATACAGAATTGAAATCCAACCTTGCCGATACTAACACCAAAGTTCTATGTGGCATGGATGGTCTTTGTGAAATCGCTGTGGATAAGTCCGCAGAGATTATGTTAAACGCCGTAGTCGGTATGGTCGGATTGTTGCCTACATTGTCGGCTATAGCTGTAGGTACGCCTATAGCCTTAGCTAATAAGGAAACCCTCGTTGCAGGTGGGCAAATCGTCATGGACGCTTGTAAACGTAAGAACGTTAAAATCTATCCAGTGGACAGCGAACACTCTGCGATATTTCAGTGTTTACAAGGCAACAGAAGAAGTCAACTCAGTAAGGTAATCTTGACGGCATCAGGAGGACCATTCTTCGGGAAGACTAAAAAAGATTTGGAAAACGTCACAGTTGAACAGGCTTTGAACCATCCAAATTGGAGCATGGGCAGTAAGATTACTATCGATTCGGCTACCCTCATGAACAAGGGTTTGGAGTTCATAGAGGCTAAGTGGCTTTTCGATTTAGAACCCTCACAGATTGAAATAGTAGTACATAGGCAGAGCGTTTTGCACTCCGCTGTGGAATATGACGACTATTCCGTGATAGGTCAGCTAGGTTTCCCTGATATGAAGATACCTATCCAATATGCGTTGCTATATCCTGAACGTGTGGCGTGTCCAACTAAGAGACTATCGTTGACAGACTTCGGCTCACTGACCTTTGAAAAACCTGATTATCAAACTTTTGAGTGCTTAACCACTTGCATAGATGCTATCACTGTGGGTGGATTATACCCATGTATCGCAAACGCCTCCAATGAGGTCGCTGTGTATGCGTTCCTATCTGGAAAGATTAAGTTCCTACAGATTGCGGAAATCGTCAAGAAGACCGTCAAGCACTTTGAGTTCCAAGAGCCTAAAGGCTATGGGGATATCGTTAGAGCTGATAAATCCGCTAGAGAGTACGCAAACCAATTGATAGTTAATATGTAATATAACGTGAGTTCAATATAATTCCATGCTTTGAATGGGATTATATCGAATTTGCATTAATTATAATTAAGAACAAAGGGAGGTTTTTTATGAGTGTATTGGGAGTTATCGTTGCGATAATAGTGTTCGGTGTAATCGTGGCAATACACGAGTTCGGACACTTTGCCGTGGCTAAACTGTGTGGCATAAAAGTCGATAAGTTCGCAATAGGCATGGGACCCGTAATACTTAAACGTCAAAAGGGCGAAACTGAATACTCTTTAAGAGCGTTACCAGTGGGCGGTTTCTGTGCGTTCGAGGGTGAAGACGAAGATTCACAAGATAGCAGAGCCTTTAGTAACAAGTCCATTCCGCAGAGATTCGCAGTGTTGGTGGCAGGTGCGTTCATGAACGTTGTGCTAGGTTTCGTAATCTTGATAGTTACCACTAGTATGTCCGAAAAGATACCATCGTGTACTATAAAGGAGTTTAGAAGTGATACGGCATCCAGTCAAGCGAGTGGTCTTCAAGTGGATGATAAGATTATCTCAATCAACGGCATGAGAATCTTCACGGATAGAGATTTGAGCTATGAGATTAGCAACATCACTGACAATGATTTCACGGTCGTGGTGGAACGTGACGGCGAAAAGGTCACATTAGACCATGTGAAGTTTTACTATTCATATCAGTACTATGTGGATACCGTAAACAACACATACGTCACGGTAGACGACTCCTACGACGGCGACGAGGAAGTCAAGACCGCCGAAAGTCGTTTCGATTTCTACGTTAAGGCTGTGGATAAAAATCCACTTACGATAGTTAGCTATTCATTACGTGATACTATCTCAATAGGTAGGTTGATTTGGATATCCTTAAAAGATTTAGTCACTGGTAAGTACGGTGTTGAAGACCTTTCAGGTCCAGTGGGAGTAGTATCAGCTATAAGTCAAGCGTCAGCGTTGGGACTATCCACGGTGTTGAGCTTTTCAACGTTCATTACGATAAACATAGGAATCTTTAACCTATTACCATTACCGGCTCTTGATGGCGGTAGGATATTCTTTTTAATTATAGAAGCCATCCGTAGGAAACCAATACCTAAGGAAAAAGAAGGCATGGTACACGCAATCGGAATGGTGTTGCTGTTCGCTTTGATGATTTTCGTAACCATTCAAGATATTCATAGGTTTTAAAAGTATATTAGTATCAAAACAAATTATTCAAAAAGGGGAATTTTTTATGAGAAAGGTAAAATCGGTTAAGGTGGGAAGTTGCATCTTAGACGGCAAACATATATACGTACAATCCATGTTGAACAAGCGTTCCGATGATATTGAGGGAAGTGTCCAACAGGCTATAGAACTCGAAAAGGCAGGATGTGAAATAGTTAGGGCATCCATTCCAGATGAGAACGCTTTAAAGTTGATACCAGCCATCAAAGAGAAAGTTTCAATCCCATTGGTTGCGGATATTCATTTTGATTATAGGTTGGCTATCGAAAGCGTAGCTAGGGGCATAGATAAGGTTAGAATCAACCCTGGAAACATTGGCGGTATGGATAAGGTCAAGGCGGTAGTATCTGCGTGTAAGAGTAGAAACGTACCTATCAGGATTGGTGTGAACTCAGGTTCAGTTGAAAAAGATATCTTAGCGAAGTACGGTTCGCCTACTGCTGAGGCTCTCGTTGAGAGTGCATTAAACCATGCAAAACTTCTTGAACAGTGCGACTTTAACGACATAGTAATATCTATAAAATCCTCCACAGTGGATACTATGGTTAAAGCTTATAGGTTAATTTCACAACAGTGTGACTATCCACTACACTTAGGCGTTACTGAGGCTGGTACAGCTCATATGGGTTTGATAAAGTCTTCAATTGGAATAGGTTCGCTACTGTTGGATGGCATAGGCGAAACTATTAGGGTTTCCCTAACGGATGAGCCAGTCAAAGAAGTCTATGCAGGTATAGATATCCTAAAGGCTATAGATAGACGTAAAGGTATACAGTTCGTATCTTGTCCTACGTGTGGACGTACTAGGATAGACCTAATCGGATTAGCTACCAAAGTTGAGAACGCTCTCAAAGGCGTAGACAAAGATATTAAAGTAGCCATCATGGGGTGTGTGGTGAACGGTATCGGTGAGGGTAAAGAGGCTGACATCGGGGTTGCTGGTGGTGATGGCTGTGCGGTCATCTTTAAGAAAGGCGAAATAGTCAAAAAGGTTTCCGAAGATGAGATAATTCCAGTGCTTTTGGAGGAAATCGAGAAACTGTAAGGGTTACAGTAACGTCAGTTTGATGTATTACGGAACGGTTTACATACCGTTCCGAAATTTTTGTGCTTTGACTATGGGATTAAAAGTTCCCATGGTAATAGGTTGCATTGAAAAAGTTGTGAAAAGGCTTTATAATATATATTAACGCCATGCGATGGCATGGTATTGTATCAAGTCGGCGTTAAATAAACAGAGGAGTGATGTTTTTGCTAATTAAAGAATTGTTCAACCGTTGGCAACTGCCTAACGATATCGGGAACGGCGAAATTTTACGTGTGGATAACTCTCTAGACTTTACTACGTTAGTAATCCATGCGAAGTATACTAATCCTATACCTTTTGCTAGTTTGCAAGGGTTCTATAAGTTTTTCTATGATACTTTCAAGCCTAACCACTTTTGGATGCAATGTCAGTACCCATCAGAGAGTTTTAATATTAACTCTTGTTATGAGTTAATCCAAAAGTTAAAGATTAGGATAGGTGCTATCAATGGGCATTGTGACGATTGTAGACTATCACAGAACGGCGACACCATAGAAGTACACCTAAAGCACGGCTACGAAACTTTAAAAGGCATACACTTTGAAAATGAACTTTCAACTTTAATACAAGATGAGTTTAACTTAAATATCAATGTTAAACTATTTGATGAGTTCTCTAATGTGGATTATGATAACTTTATGCAAGGAAATCAACCCCCACCAATACAGTATGTACCTCCAGTGGAAAACTATCAAGAAGTACAAGCACCATCAATGGCTATGGATAGCGTTCCAACGTGTGAAAACTTCGAGTTTAAGTATGAACGTAAAGATACCACTCCATTGTTAGGTAAGGGCGTTAGCGGTCAGCCTAAGAGCATTAAAGATGTCTATGAATTACAAGGTGAGAACGTCATCATATGTGGGGACGTGGTAAAGGTCGAACAGAGAACCACTAAAGGCAACGATATAATCTTCACGTTTGACGTTACTGACTATACTAACACTATCACTTGTAAGAAGTTCATAAACTCTAAAAATGTGGAAAACTATTCAACCCTTTTGGATGGCGTGAAAAATGGTATAACATTGTTAATCAGTGGATGTGCAAAGTATGATACTTATCAAAAGTGTATGGTTATAGAACTCAAGAGCATATCAAAAACCACGCCTGAAAAACGTATGGATACCGCTCCAGTTAAGCGTGTAGAGCTACACAATCATACCATCATGTCTGCTATGGATGCTGTGACTTCAACGGCAAAGTTGGTCACGAGAGCCCACGATTGGGGGCATAAGGCTATCGCCATCACAGACCATGGTAACTTGCAATCTTTCCCTGAGGCTATGAACACAGCTAAAAAGTTTAAAGATAAAGATTTCAAAATCATATATGGTTGCGAGGCTTATGTGGTAAACGATTTAGACCCTAAAACCATCATCAGTAAGGAAGATAACAGAAACTTCGATGATGAAGTGATAATCTTCGATGTAGAAACTACCGGTTTAAGTTTCACTGATGACCGTCTAACTGAAATCGGTGCTATTAAGGTTAGGAATCGTCAAATTATAGACAACTTCGATATCTTCGTAAACCCTGAAAAAGAAATCCCTCAAAAGATTGTAGAGCTTACAGGTATCACTAATGAAATGGTTCAAGATGCTCCAAGCACTAAGGAGGCTTTGGAAAAGTTCTTTGAGTTCTGTGGAGACAATCCAGTGTTGGTGGCTCACAACGCATACTTTGATACCAGTATGATTAACGCCTCATGTGAGAGGGTAGGAATCACAAAAGAGTATACCTATATAGATACGTTGGTATTGGCTCAATCTGTGGTCACTGATGTATCTAAATACAAACTTGATAGTCTAGCTAAACATTTTAAGTTAGGGAAGTTCAACCATCACCGTGCTGAGGATGATGCCCATATGTTGGCTAAGGTTTACCTATCATTACTAAACCTTGTGGATAAAGTGGACGGTATCAAAACCCTTGGCGACTTGAACTCCTTAGAACGTAACATACCAGTCAAGAAGAGACACCTATACCATCAAATCATATTGGTTAGGAATAACACGGGTTTGAAAAACCTCTACAAACTAGTATCGATATCCAACTTGGAGTACTTCTACAGGAAACCTATAATACCAAAGTCTAAACTTGTGGAACTTCGTGAGGGGTTAATCTTCGGTAGTGCTTGTGAAGCTGGTGAGTTGTTCTCCGCTTTGGTTGAGGGTAAATCTCATGAAGAGTTAGTGCATTTGGCTAAGTTCTACGACTATCTAGAGATTCAACCTATCGGGAATAATAAGTTCCTACTAGAGAACGGCACCGCCAACGATTTAGACGACCTAAGAAATCTAAACAGAGCCATCGTGGAGTTAGGCGACGAGTTAAACCTCCCTGTGGTGGCTACTTGTGATGTACACTTCTTGGATGAAAAAGATAGTATCTTTAGGACGATACTTCAAAGCAATCAAAACTACAGCGATTGCGACAATCAACCGCCTTTATACTTTAGAACTACTGATGAAATGTTAGAAGAGTTTTCATACTTGGGCGAGGAAAAAGCTTTAGAAATCGTAGTAACGAACACCAACCTCATTGCGGAATGTATAGAAAATATTAAGCCTATCCCTGATGGTACTTTTACACCTAGTATCGATGGGGCAGAAGAAGACCTCAAACGTATCACTATGGAGAACGCTAAGAACATCTATGGAGACCCACTCCCTGAAATAGTTGAAAAACGTCTCGATAGAGAGTTGACTTCCATCATAAAGAACGGATTTGCAGTGCTATACATGATAGCTCAAAAGTTGGTGCAAAACTCCGTAGAGCATGGATACTTAGTAGGTTCAAGAGGTTCTGTAGGTTCGTCATTTGTAGCGAATATGTCGGGTATCTCGGAGGTAAACTCACTAGCACCACACTATGTATGTCCAAACTGTAAACACAGCGAATTTATCACGGATGGTTCTGTGGGTTCAGGTTTCGATTTGCCACCTAAAAAGTGTCCAAAGTGTGGCACTGAATACAAGCGTGATGGTCACGATATACCTTTTGAAACGTTCTTAGGGTTCAACGGCGACAAAGCTCCTGATATAGACCTAAACTTTTCTGGTGAGTATCAGTTCTATGCACACCGCTATACAGAAGAACTCTTCGGTAAAGACCACGTGTTCAAAGCTGGTACAGTATCCACGGTAGCCGAAAAGACTGCTTACGGTTACGTCAAGGGTTATGCAGAGGATAAGGGCAAAACGTTCCCACCTAGTGAAATGAGCCGTCTAGCACAAGGTTGTACGGGTGTCAAGAGGACTACCGGACAGCATCCGGGGGGCATGGTAGTAGTGCCATCAGGCTATGACGTTTACGACTTCACACCAGTACAGCACCCCGCAGATGACGACGGCTCAGAGATTATCACGACCCACTTTGACTTCCATTCACTACATGATACCATACTCAAACTTGATGAACTCGGTCACGATGTGCCTACGTTATATAAACATCTAGAAGATTTAACAGGTGTCAAAAATGCTGACGTTCCTATGAGTGATGAAAAGGTATATCAATTGTTCACTTCTACTGAGCCTTTGGGCATAGAACCTGATGACATAGGTGGAGTACTCACAGGTACTTTGGGAATCCCTGAGATGGGTACATCGTTCGTAAGGCAGATGTTAGTGGAGGCTCAACCTAAAAACTTTAGTGACTTACTCCAAATTTCGGGACTATCACACGGTACTGACGTTTGGTTAGGTAACGCTCAAGAACTTATTCATGATGGAACTTGTACCATCAGTGAAGTTATAGGTACTCGTGATAGTATCATGACTTACTTAATATACCACGGTGTAGACCCTAACCTATCTTTTAAGATTATGGAGATTACTCGTAAAGGTAATGCACCTAAGCTCCTAACGGACGACATGAAGAAGACTATGTTAGAACATAACGTTCCACAATGGTATATCGATAGCTGTTTGAAGATTAAGTATATGTTCCCGAAAGCTCACGCTGCGGCTTATGTAATGTCTGCGGTAAAGTTGGGATGGTATAAGATTTACTATCCTAAAGAGTACTATGCAACCATGTTCACGGTGCGTGGCGGTGATTTGGATGCCGAAATCGCTATGAAAGGACATCAAGCTGTTAGGGATAGACTTCACGACCTACAGAACAACCCCGACAAATCCGCTAAGGATAACGCTTCATTAGAAATGCTCATGCAGGTAAACGAAATGATGGCTCGTGGTATTGAGTTCTTACCAGTGGATTTAATGAAGTCTCATTCACACAAGTACCTAATTGAAGATGGTAAGATTAGAGTGCCATTTTCAGCGATTAACGGTATCGGTGGAGGTGTTGCTGATAACCTATATCAAGCGGTACATCAAGGGGATTTCATATCCATGGAAGATTTACAACAACGTGGTGGTGTGACGAAATCCA
Source organism: uncultured Ruminococcus sp. (assembly GCA_964636465.1). Lineage (GTDB taxonomy): Bacteria > Bacillota > Clostridia > Oscillospirales > Ruminococcaceae > UBA5884. The sequence goes on from CAZWRW010000044.1 coordinate 8,919, forward strand.
CAATAGACACCCTCGTGAGAATAAACGCTTTAGGAAAAGTTCCTAAATCTAATCAGACTACACTATTCTAGCTTGACTTTTGGTGCGTAGTGTGGTATCATAGTATCATGTTAGCACACTAAAGCGTTAGTTTGATTTTTGAAATATTTTGATATTAACATAACGCCAGTTCAATAATACAATT
>CAZWRW010000045.1:0-9056 GCA_964636465.1 uncultured Ruminococcus sp.
CAAAACCAAGGCAACGGCGGAAACTTTAAGAAGAACGCTCCAAGTGCTAAGCCACAGTACAAGGAAAAGACTAAAATCAGTATGGGTGGCGGTAGTAACGCAACTAATAAAGGTACAGTTACTACATCCAGTGAGCTTAAACAGACTAACACTCGTACAGTAGATACTCGTAGTAGCACAAGTTACATCGACCTTGACAAGTACAACGAACGCTATGAACAGATAGCTCCAGCAGACCGTCAAAAGGATAACTATACTAAGAAACAGAAGATTTCTCAAAAGTCCGCACAGCGTAACAAGCAGAAGTACTCCACTAAAAAGGAAACCGAAAGCGAAAAGCTACGCCGTCTCGAACTTGAACGTGCTAGAAAACAACAACTCAAGGTATTAATCCCTGATGAGATAGTAGTAAGTGAGTTAGCAACACGTCTAAAGGTTACAGTATCCGACGTTATAAAGAAGTTGATGAGTTTCGGTGTTATGGCTAGTATCAACGAAACTATAGACTTTGATACAGCATCCCTAGTAGCTGAAGAGTTCAACGCTAAGGTTGAAAAGGAAGTTATCGTAACCATAGAGGAGAGGTTAATCGACGACAGCGACGACGACGACGCTAACACAGAAGAACGTTGTCCAGTCGTAGTAGTTATGGGTCACGTAGACCACGGTAAGACTTCTATTCTAGATAAGATTAGACACGCTAACGTTACAGCCTCTGAGGCTGGTGGTATCACACAACATATAGGTGCGTACCAAGTAAACTACAACGGCAAAGATATCACATTCTTGGATACCCCAGGACATGAAGCTTTCACCTCTATGAGAGCTAGAGGTGCTAACATCACAGATATAGCAATCTTAGTAGTTGCCAGTGATGACGGTATCATGCCACAAACTATAGAGTCTATCAACCATGCCAAGGCTGCAGGAGTTACTCTAATAGTAGCTATGAACAAGATAGACAAAGAGGGAGCTAATCCAGAGAGAGTTAAGCAAGAACTTACAGAACAAGGTATCGTATGTGAAGAGTGGGGCGGAGATACTATCTGTGTGCCAGTATCTGCAAAGACTGGTGAGGGTATCGAAGACTTACTAGAGAACATCCTACTAGTAGCTGAGGTCAAGGAACTAAAGGCAAATCCTAACAGACTTGCTAAGGGTACAGTTATCGAGGCTAAACTTGATAAGGGTAGAGGTCCAGTAGCTACTATCCTAGTACAGAACGGTACACTAAAGCAAGGAGATATCATCATTGCAGGTACTTCTGTAGGTAGGGTTAGAGTCATGACTAACGATAAGGGTCAAGTAGTTAAGAGTGCGGGGCCATCCGTGCCAGTTGAGATTACTGGTTTAGACGAAGTGCCATCTGCTGGTGATATCTTCAACGCAGTAGAGGACGAAAAACTCGCTAGAGAACTTGTTGAACAACGTAAACATGAGGCTAAACAAGAACAGTTTAAGTCTTATCAAAAGGTTACACTTGATAACTTGTTCAGTCAAATCGAACAGGGTGAGATTAAAGAGTTGCCTATCATCGTTAAGGCTGACGTTCAAGGTTCAGTTGAGGCGGTTAAGCAGTCTCTTGAAAAACTCTCCAATGAGGAAGTTAGAGTCAAGGTTATCCACGGTGGCGTGGGTGCGGTAAGCGAAAGCGATGTAATGTTAGCATCCGCATCTAATGCGATAATAGTAGGATTCAACGTAAGACCTAACCCTGTAGCCGTTGAAACCGCTAAACGTGATGGCGTAGACATCCGACTATATAGAATCATCTATGATGCTATAGACGAAATCTCTACAGCTATGAAGGGTATGTTAGCTCCTAAGTTTAGAGAAGTTCAACTCGGTAGAGCAGAAGTTCGTAGTGTGTTCAAGATTTCTAATGTAGGTCAAATCGCTGGTGCGTACGTCCTAGACGGTAAGATTACTAGAAATGCACAGATTCGTGTAGTACGTGATGGTATAGTAATCTGTGAAGACAAGATAGACAGCTTGAAACGTTTCAAGGATGATGCTAAAGAAGTCGCTACAGGTTATGAATGCGGTATCGGTTTGGAGAAGTTCAACGATATCAAGGAGAGCGACATTTTAGAAGCTTTCATAATGGAAGAGTATCAAGAAGACTAGATTAATTAAACAATAGATATAAGTTTTAAGTTCAACGGGTGGATTTTATAAGAAAATATCCGCCCGTGAACAATATGGAGGAATTTTTATGGCTAGTTTCAAGGCTAATAGGTTAGAGGAAGATATCAACAGAGAACTAACAGCTATATTTAGAGAGTTAAAAGACCCTCGCATTTCAGATATGCTTTCTATAGTAAAGTGTGACCTCTCTAGGGATTTGTCACATTGTAAGGTTTACGTATCGAGTTTTTACGGCATGGATAAGACTAAAGAATCCGTAAAGGGTTTGCAATCTGCTAGTGGATATATCAAGAGGGAACTTTTCGCAAGGTTGAAGATGAGGAAGTGTCCAGATTTGAACTTTATCGCTGATGACAGTATCGAACGTTCTACACAGATTAACGAAATCATCAAGGAGATAGTCCCACACGATGACCAAACCATCAACGAGGAGGATTAAACATTGACCAATCATATAAACTACGAAATGGCTGGGTATCTGCTCAGTAAGTGCGAAGATGTGTATATCTTAACACACCAAAGTCCAGATGGTGATACTATCGGTTCAGGATTTGCATTGTATTATGCTCTAACCGCCATGGGCAAGAGAGCAAAAGTCCTATGCAGTGACAGTTTTCATAAAAGGTATGATTTTATCACTTCAGGATATAAAGATACAGACTTTGAACCTAAATATATTATCGCTACGGACGTAGCCGACAACAAACTATTAGGCAATCTCAATCAGCCTTACGGCGACAAGGTAGACCTATGTATTGACCATCACATTTCAAATGTGGAGTACGCTAAGAATCTTTTAGTATCTCCGCATTCTTCGGCAAACTGTGAAGTTATGTACACACTATTTCAAAAGATGGGCATCCCAATGACGGAACAGATTGCAAAGTGTCTATACACTGGTATCGCTACTGATACAGGTTGTTTTAAGTTCAGCAACTGCAATGCTGATACACATCTAATAGTTTCTAAGATTATGAGAGAGTTTCCAAACGTGAACTACGCTGAAATTAACCGTCTAATGTTCGACGTTAAGAGTCTTCCAAGGATTAGGGCAGAACGTGAAGCTCTAGACAACATCACATACTACCTTGATGGACAGGTAGCTGTGTTATGTATCACTAATGAGATGATTAACCGTCTAAACCTAAGTTTGGACGATTTCGAGGGTTTAACTGGACTATCTACACAAACTGAGGGCGTAGAAGTAGGTATCACTATGAAAGAGATGGAACAGAATACTTTTAAAGTTTCATTGCGTTCTGTAAATGATGTGAACGTATCAAAGATATGTCAACAGTTCGGCGGAGGTGGACACGTCAAAGCGGGTGGCTGTAAGTTTGAAAACATGGTCGCTCAAGATGTGATAACATCATTAGTGGACGCCATAGCGAGGGAACTCTAATGAGAGACGGAATCTTATGTATGGATAAACCTCAGGGGTTCACATCTTTTGATGTGATAGGCAAACTTAGAGGTATCCTCAAAATGAAACGCTTAGGACACTCCGGAACGCTAGACCCTATGGCTACTGGAGTACTTCCAGTGTTTGTAGGCAAGGCTACTAAGTGTTGCGATATCCTCCCAAATGGTGACAAGACCTATGTGGCAGAGTTCAAGTTAGGCTACTCCACGGATACTCAAGATAGTACAGGAAAGGTTCTAAAGGAGTATCCATGCAAGGCGGTCACCGCTGAGGATATTCAAGGAGCGTTAGAGAAGTTCATTGGAGAGGTTGAACAGATACCGCCTATGTATTCAGCGGTAAAGGTCGATGGTAGAAGACTCTATGAACTAGCTAGACAGAATCTAGTGGTGGAACGTCCAAGCCGAAAGGTACACATCTATGGGGTTAAGTTGCTAAATTACAATTCCGAAACCCTCACAGGTACGTTGGATATTTCGTGCGGTAAGGGTACGTACGTTAGAACTATCATAAACGATTTGGGCGAGGTTCTAAACGTCGGCGGACACATGACATCTTTAGTGAGAACTTCCGCAAGTGGGTTTACATTGGATGAGTGCCACTCCTTTGCGGACGTTGAAAAGGCTATGCAAGATGGAACTATCGATGATTTAATCATTCCAACGGAAAGAGTGTTTTTAGACCTACCTAAGCTCACATTGACGGAATCTCAAGCGAAAGCCTATCGCAATGGCGTGAAACTTCCACTAGAGGAGTTAGACATCCACGGCATCGCCGAGGAGTACACGGTATACTCCCATGAGGGTGACTTCATGGGTACTGCCAAGCCTGACCGCTCCGAAAACGTTTTACGTATCGGGAAAAATTTTTAATATACGTCATTGTGGAACGTCGTGGGTGACGTTCCCTACAGAAAAATTTTCAAATTTGGATTGGTTTAAAAGGTGGTGTTAAACTTTATGGATAGTTATTCTGTAGCTTTGGGAATCTTCGATGGTGTGCATTTAGGACACCAATACGTAATCAATAGGGCGTTATCCTATAAGGAACGAGGGCTAAAGACTGCCGTGTTTACGTTCTCCGTGGAGGATATGAAGTTCAAACAGGGACGTGAGTTGCACTACATCATAGACAACCAGTCCAAGTTGGATATAGTCACGGCTATGGGCGTGGATACGATACTTTGTCCAAACTTCAACAGCGTACACAATCTAAGCGGTGAGGATTTTGCAAGAGACATCCTACACGGTGAACTACATACTAAAGTAGTCGTGTGTGGTAAAAAGTTTCGATTTGGAAAAGGTGCATCCTGTGGCACTGAAGACCTACTAAACCTAGGTGAAAAGTACGGCTTTCAAGTGGAAATAGTTGAGCCTATACTCTCCGAGGGTGGTTTGGTGTCGTCTAGTAACATTAGAGAACTTATCAAAGATGGTGACATCAAGACCGCCAACAAGCTTTTAGGACGTGAGTATTTCATAAGTAAGGAGGTAGTCCACGGGAACGCTTTAGGTAGAACTATCGGTATTCCGACGATAAACCAACATTTCGCAGATAGACAGGTAGTACCTAAGTTTGGTGTATACTCATCAATAACGGTTGTGAATGGTATAGAATACAAGTCTATGACCAACGTGGGCGTGAAACCTACCGTCACAGATGCCAATGCCCCTCTTGCGGAAACTTACATAATTGGATATCGTGGCGACCTATACGGCAAGACTTTAAAAGTCAAACTGTTGGATTATATCCGTTCGGAAAAGAAGTTTTCTTCCATAGAGGAGCTTAAAACAGCCATCCAAACGGATATTCAACATTGTTTATGATATCAATTCGGCAAATTGCGGAACGCCGTGAGATTATATTGGATTTGTCTAAATAAAGCTAAAAGTTTCATGTTGAAATAATAGTATCAACATTAAAGTATCACAAAAAAAAAATATAATGTTATGCGTGAAACTATCGCACATACATTGGAGGGATTTTTTTTAATGATTGAAGTAAAAAACCTTGTGAAGTGTTACGGCGACAAAAAAGCCGTAAACGGAATATCTTTCACCGTTGAAGATGGTGAAATCTTAGGTTTTCTGGGGCCAAACGGTGCAGGAAAATCTACTACTATGAACATCTTAACTGGATACATATCTTCTACATCTGGAAGCGTTACTATTAACGATATAGACATTTTTGAAGAGCCTATCAAAGCTAAGGCGAGTATCGGGTATTTGCCTGAAATTCCACCACTCTATGTGGATATGACAGTTAAAGATTATCTAAACTTTGTGTACGATTTGAAAAAGTGTAAACTTCCTAGGAAGACACATCTACAGGATGTTTGCGACTTAGTAAAAATCACTGACGTATACAATAGAATTATCAAGAACCTATCTAAAGGTTACAAGCAGAGAGTCGGTCTAGCACAGGCATTGATAGGTAATCCACCAGTGCTAATCCTTGACGAGCCTACTGTTGGTCTTGACCCTAAACAGATTATCGAAATTAGGACACTAATCAAGAAGTTAGGTAAGAAACATACAGTAATCTTGTCATCACACATACTATCAGAGATACAAGCCGTCTGTGATAGAGTAATCATCATAAACAACGGCAAGGTTGCCGCCGAAGATACCATTGATAACCTATCACAATCCATTTCAGGAGACCATAGGTTAATCATGCGTATAGATGGTGGCGGTCGTAAAGAGATTATCGAATCGTTGAGGAACGTCGAGGGAGTAATTTCAATCAAAGCCGACATGATGCGTGAAGAGGAAGTTTGGGAGTTTGAAATCGAGGCAGAAGAGGGTCAAGATATCCGTAGGGGTATCAATGAGGTATGCCGTAAGAACAATTTCAACATCTTGATGATGAAGAACAACGAAATGACCCTCGAAGATATCTTCTTGAAGATTACCATGGGCGAAAACGTCCACAATAAGAATGGAGGTAGTAAATAATGGGTGCTATATACAGGCGTGAGATGGGAGCTTTCTTCTCATCAGCGATAGCTTACATATTTTTAGGAGTGTTCTACTTCTTTTCGGCATTCTTCTTTAGTATGGGATGTCTATACTCAGCTACCACGGATATGTCGTCAGTATTCTCCTCTATGTTTATGGTAATACTGTTCTTAATCCCGATATTGACCATGCGTCTAATGAGCGAGGAAAAGAAACAGAAAACCGAACAAGGACTCTTAACCGCTCCGGTAAGTTTGGGCGAGATAGTCTTAGGTAAGTATTTTTCAGCGTTGACACTATATGCAATCGGCATAGCGATATTCTTACTATATGCTTTGATTTTAGCGTTCTTTGGGTCAGTATCGTGGGGCTTGGTGGTTTCAAACTGCGTAGCGTTGATACTTCTTGGTGGTGCGTTTATCGCTGTAGCGATGTTCGTATCAGCATTGACAGAGAACCAAATCGTCGCAGCGATTGCAGGTATGTTTTCTCTTTTGATACTCTACTTATTTGATAGTATATCTTCTGTAGTATCATGGGAGTGGCTTTCTAACATATTAGAGAGACTATCGTTCTACACTAGATACTACGAATTTACACAAGGTATCTTTGACCTATCTAGTGTGCTATTCTACATCAGCGTGATAGTGCTTTTCAACTTCTTCACCGTGAGAGTGTTTGAAAAACGCCGTTGGAGCTAATATTTTGGAGGTTTTATCATGAACGAAGAAAACAAGGATTTACAAGAAAATCAAGAGACTTCTGCGGTAGAAACTTCCCAAAGTGACACTTCTACTACAGAAACTACTAAAGACAAGAAGTCTAAGGCTAAAAAAGAAAAAAAATCAAAAGGGGACAAGCCTAAAAAAGAGAAGAAAACCATCAACACTAAGGCATTGAAGTATGGTACTCTAGCGACTGTGTTCACTGCTATAGTTACGGCTATAGTAATCGTGGTGAACTTGATAGCTCAAACCGTTACTGAAAAGTACGACCTCACTTTTGACTTGACTGATGATGATATCTTTAAGATTTCTCAAGATACTATAGACTATCTAACTCAAGTGGATGAAAAGGTACAAATCATCGTGTTGGCTGAGAAGTCTCTATTTGAGGATAGAGAGATTTATTACAAACAGGCTTCGGAAATTATACAGAAGTATGCACTCTATAATGATAACATCACAGTAGAGTACATAGATATGAACTCTAATCCAAACTATGTATCCAAGTTTAAAGACCTATACCAAGGTGACTTGACTGAGGGTGAAATCGTGGTATATCGTGAAGGTACTGGCGACGACGACAGCGACAGGATTAAAGTTCTATCACTAAACGATATGTTCACAACTTCTACAGATAGCACTACTGGTACTACTTCTGTAACGCAATCCAATGCGGAACAGGTGTTGACATCTGCGGTTATGTACGTAACTGATGCTAATCCTAAAAAGGCTGTACTAGTCACTAGTGATATGCCACAGTCAGTATACTACGCAGCAAACTCATTGCTCACTATACTAGACAGCAACGGCTACGACCTCGACAGTGTAGACCTCTTAACCGATGATTTGGACGTTGAAAATACTGACCTATTGTTGATACTCTCTCCACTTAACGACTTCAACAAGACCGTAATAGACAAGATTAGCGACTTCCTATACAATGATGGTAACTTAGGTAAGAACGTTCTATACATGGCAAACTACGACCAAAACTCTACATCCAATATAGATGAGTTCTTGGAAGAGTGGGGACTTTCTGTAGGTGACTACTACATCGCTGAGGGTGATAGTGCAGCAAGTCAAACTGTAAATGTCTATGGTCTACAGAGTTCTATAAAGTCATCTATAGGCGTGATAGCTAACGATGACTACGCCGACATGGTCACTGATACTACACTACCTATTGCAGTGCCAGTATCTAGACCGATAGAAATCCTTTGGGAAAACAACGGCGACCGTGAAACTACTTCTATCTTAACCACTCCTGATACTTCCGCACTAGTTCCACTAGATGCTGACAGCACTTTTGATATAAGTACCGCAGTGACTGGTGCTCAAAATGTAGTAGCTATGGGTTCAAAGTACATCTACAATGATAGTAACGAAAAGGTTACTAGTAACGTATTAGTATTTGGTTCTGCATTTATGAGTGACATATACATCACACAGGATACCTCATACAATAACGGTGAGTTTATACTAAACTGTATCAACAAGACTACTGGTAAATCTGAGGGTATAACTATCGTACCTAAGAGCTTATCTATTTCAACCATACAGATTTCTGAGGCTCAATACACAGCTATTAGAAACGTTGTAGTATTTTTAATCCCATTGTTGGTAGTAGTTATAGGTATAGTCGTATACGTTAAACGTAGAAATAAGTAGTTTAATGTAACGTGGATTCGATGACAAGCGGAACGACGTGGGCGTCGTTCCGTACAAAAAAACGCATATCTGTGAGGTTTGAAAATCCCATGTAGGGAACGGGCTGTGACCGTTCCTAAATTTGCCGAAGGC
>CAZWRW010000046.1:0-9049 GCA_964636465.1 uncultured Ruminococcus sp.
TAAAAAATCATCGGAACGAATAAAACATCGTTCCGATTTTTTGGTTTTAATATCGCATGGCGGAACGCCGTGAACAAATTGAATATATCAAATTGGCGTTAAAAAACGGAACGATGCTGACATCGTTCCGTAAAAGTATACCTATATGATATTCTATTCTTGTGGAGTCTGTGGTTTCTTAGCCATTGGTGGACGGTTGACGATTCTAACGTTACCACCACCCATGTTAGGTGGATATGGTCTAGCCACTTGCTCACGCTTAGGAGCTTGATTCCTAATCATTTGAACGGTTAGCAACATTCTAATGGTGGTCTCACGGATAGACTGTACCATATCGTCGAACATCTCGAATCCCTCATAACGATATTCAACGACAGGGTTCTTTTGACCGTATGCTCTCAACTGGATACCCTTCTTTAACTCTTCCATGTCATCGATGTGAGTAGTCCACTTTTGGTCTACGACCTTTAAGAGTATAACTCTTTCAAGCTCACGGATAGCCTGTGTACCGAACTGTTTCTCCTTGTTCTCGTAATGAGCTATCATCTTGTCGGTTAAGAACTTTTGAACATCTTCCTTAGTGGTCTTTTCGAGTTGCTCGTCGGTCTTAGCGTTGAAGTTGATACCATCTGTAGCCTCTTCAGGAATAGTAGTCTCGTCAATCTCTTGTTCGAGTTCTTCCTCGTTGACGTCAGGTAGTTCAGGAGCTTTTTCGCCCTCTTCAACGGTTTGGACTTCCTTGCTGTCTGCATTCTCTTCAACGTCATCAAAAGTGGTGTCCTCGTCACCGTCAGCACGTTCATTCACGATAGTACCCTGTGACTGTTGCTTCTTCTGTTCAGCGATGGCTTGTGCTTGTGCCTCAGCGATAAGTTTCTTCTGTACATCCTCTGGGAGAATGTCTAAGAATCCCCAACCCATGAAGTGCATATATAGACCCTTTAAATTCCAAGTGTCCTTGTCTTCTTCGTCTGGGAGGTATAGGTTTACAGTGTCGGCACATAGCTCTTTCATCATCTTGAGTATGCTGTCGTGGAGGTCTTCGCCGTCAAGTACTTGAGCCCTCTGCTTGTAGATAATCTCACGTTGAGTACTCATAACGTCGTCGTAGTTTAGGACGTTCTTTCTGATGGCAAAGTTCCTACCCTCGACTTTCTTCTGTGAACTCTCGATAATCTTAGTTAGTGCCTTGCTCTCGATAGGCATATCCTCTTCAACCTTTAGAGTAGCCATCATAGTTTCGAGTCTGTCACCTGCAAAGATACGCATTAGGTCATCTTCAACGGATAGGAAGAAACGACTCTCGCCCACGTCACCTTGACGACCTGAACGTCCTTTTAACTGGTTGTCGATACGTCTACTCTCATGTCTTTCAGTACCGATTATGAACAAGCCTCCAGCCTCACGAACCTTTTCAGCCTTTTCCTTGACTTCAGCATCGAACTTTTTGTATAGTTCTTGATAGTCTTTCCTAGCCTTTAAGATTTCCTCGTCTTGAGTATCAGCAAAGCCTATAGCTTCATTGATGACAGTATCATCATAGCCTAGACGTTTCAACTGTGCCTTAGCTAAGAACTCAGCGTTACCACCTAGCAAGATATCAGTACCACGACCCGCCATGTTAGTTGCGATGGTTACAGCTCCGAACTTACCAGCCTGTGCAACGATTTCCGCCTCACGTTCGTGTTGCTTAGCGTTCAAGACGTTGTGCTTGACTCCTTTCCTAGATAACATCTTGGATAGCTTTTCGGACTTCTCAATGGAAACCGTACCTACTAGCACTGGTTGACCTTTCTTGTTACATTCTACGATTTGGTCTATTACAGCGTTGAACTTACCGTTTTCCGTTCTGTAGATTTGGTCGTGATGGTCTACCCTTTGGATAGGCTTATTAGTAGGCACCTCTATGATGTCTAACTTATAGATTTCCTTGAACTCGTCTTCTTCAGTCATAGCTGTACCGGTCATACCAGAGAGCTTGGAATATAGTCTAAAGTAGTTTTGGAACGTTATAGTAGCCAAAGTCTTAGATTCGTGTTGAACGTTTACGCCCTCTTTAGCCTCGATGGCTTGGTGTAGACCATCATTGAAACGTCTACCCTCCATAAGACGACCTGTAAACTCATCTACGATTACTACTTCCATTTCGCCCTTGTCATTAGGTTTAACGACATAGTCGGTGTCAAGTTTCATGATACCGTGTGCTTTCAACGCTTGGTTGATATGGTGCAATAGTGTCATATTTTCGCCATCCATGAGGTTAGCCACACGGAAATGTTTTTCAGCCTTTCTAATACCACGCTGTGTGATAGTCGCTGATTTAGCCTTTTCATCCACGATGTAGTCACAATCTTGGAGGATAGACTCTTGGTCTTCCTTGGTGTCCATCTCAACGACGGTTGAATATGTAAGAGTTCTAACGAACCTATCCACGATATGATACAACTCAGTGGACTTGTCTCCCCTACCTGATATGATTAGAGGTGTTCTAGCCTCATCGATTAAGATAGAGTCAACCTCATCGACGATAGCGAAACTATGTCCACGTTGAACCATGTCTCTTTTGTAGATTACCATGTTATCACGAAGGTAATCAAAACCGAACTCATTGTTAGTACCATAAGTGATATCACAAGCATAAGCCTGTCTACGTTGGTCGTTGTTCAAGTTGTGCAAGATTACACCTATAGACAATCCCAAAAACCTATAGACTTTACCCATCTCTTCGGATTGGAACTTAGCAAGATAGTCATTTACGGTAACTACGTGTACGCCCTTACCTGGAAGTGCATTTACATATGATGCTAGACAAGCAACCAAAGTTTTACCTTCACCGGTTTTCATCTCGGCAATACGACCTTGATGCAAAACTATAGCACCAATTACTTGCACTGGATAAGCTTTTTTTCCTAAGACTCTATAACCTGCCTCACGACAAACAGCCATAGCTTCTGGTAAGATGTCGTCTAAAGTTTCTCCACCGTCTAAACGTTCTCTAAACTCTTTAGTTTTGGCTTTAAGTGCCGTATCCGAAAGACTGGACATCTCTTCGTCTAGGTCAAGGACTGCTTTTTTAATAGGTTCAATCCTAGCGAGTTCTTTTTTGCTGTAAGAACCAAATATCTTCTCAAAAAATCCCATGTGTATTAAATCCACCTTTTCATTCAATATGATAGTTAATTACGTAGAGGATGTTTTTAGAAACCCTCGACAGTAAGAATACTCAATAACAATTATATACCCTTAATGGCATTTTGTCAATACATAGGTTATCACAAACATTTATTGCAAGATTATTTTTTCATTTTAACGCCAATTTGAAGTATATAAAAAGTTACATAAAATCCTCACCATTTGCGGAAAGAATCCTCTGCCTAGTGTAGTGTACGTTCTCGATAGGCACGTTGACCTCATCAGAAAACTTCTCACATAGTAGTGTAGGGTTGATGTTCAAAGTAGTACCTGCAGGAAGTCTCAACACCACATTGAAGTAGTTATCCTCTATGGATGTGGAAGTACTCAACACTTGCACATGAGGTTTCAAATCCGTTTCGATTAGCTGTTTCTTCTTGTTCTTCTTGTACACGATAATCTCACTTTGTGACATGAACTCCTCAAATGCAGATTCTAAAGCCTGTGGGTCTTGAGTGGTGAACCTCACGGAAAAGTCACTCAATGCGATATCTTTCATCTTCATTACGGGATAGTATACCTTGACTATCTGCAGACCCTCTGGCATGACTCCCTTAATCTTAGATTCTATCTCTTCTAGTGGGATATCCTCAACGATTCTAAACTCCATGACTTCACAGACACTCTCAAAGCCCAAGGACAACGCCGAACCAAACGTGATATACAAGTGTTGATTGAATCCTTGTGTATACCATACTGGAATCTTAGCACGTTTGAATGCTCTCTGCATAGCACGGTATAGGTCTAAGTGTGATATATACCTAGCTCTATCAGTCTTTGTAAAGATAGCTCTAACATCTAAAAAGTTGTCAGTGGCATTTGGATTTTTACCTTTAATACTCAAAACAAGCCCTCCCAACTGAAGTGTTTACGCCACAACCTGAACATTGTAACCTACAATTTTTTGTAACTATCTGTTGGTTTACCGCCTTAGAATGTTCTCGAACTAAGAACTCTTTAGATACTAGATAGTCCAAGTGTTCCCATGGGAGAACCTCATCATAAGGACGTCTTCTACTAGCATAGAACTCCATCGTTAGATGGTTCTTTTCCATAGCAGATTGCCAAGTTTCAAAATGGAAGTGTTCTTGCCAACTGTCGAACTTAGCACCATCTTTCCAAGCGTCGTAAATCACGGCGGATAATCTTCTGTCACCACGAGCCAGTACGCCTTCCAAGATAGAGGTATCAGGGGAATGGTAGCTAATCTTCAAATTTCTGTGTGGGTTGTTCAAGAACAATGATTGTTTGTGTTCTATCATGTCTCTGGTATCTTGAGGTTCAAACTGAAACGGCGTGAACGGCTTAGGAACGAACGTCGAAACACTAGCGGATATCTGTACTTTGCCCTTTGGACGGTTAGGTATCGTGTAGTATAAATCTGTGATACGTTTAGCCAAATCCATGATACCTAAGATATCTTCGTCAGTTTCAGTAGGAAGACCCATCATGAAGTACAACTTCACACTGGAGTACCCACCCTCAAAAGCTATCCTGCAGGTGTTCATAATCTCTTCTTCGGAAACGTTCTTGTTGATTACGTCTCTTAACCTTTGTGTAGATGCCTCAGGAGCAAACGTTAGACCGCTCTTCTTTACGCCACTAATCTTTTCTAGTAGGGTATCAGTGAAGTTGTCAACCCTCAACGATGGTAACGAAAGGTTAATCTTTTCCTTGTCGGTATACTGAATAAGTTCCGTCAAAAGGGGTTCAATCTGTGAGTGGTCGCTAGTGCTTAACGATGCTAAAGAGATTTCCTCATAACCGGTATTTTCACAGAGGGTTCTAGCTTGGTCGCAAACGTTCTTAGCGGACTTTTCTCTAAATGGACGATATATGAATCCAGCTTGACAGAACCTACATCCACGGATACAACCTCTTAAAACCTCCACGGAAGCCCTATTGTGTACGATATCACTATAAGGCACTACGAAAGTGCTAGGATAGTACACACTATCAAAATCTTTGATAATCCTCTTCTTGATGGTTTTAGGAGCGTCACCTTTAGGCGTGATGGATTCTACAGTGCCATCTTGATGGTACTTCACATCGTACAGTGATGGTACATAGATACCCTCAATCTGACAGGCTTGTCTTAAAAACTCAGACTTAGTAGCACCTTGAAGTTTCATCTTGTGGTATAAGTCCATGAGTTCCAAGTTGACCTCTTCACCCTCACCGAGTATGAACAAGTCAAAGAAGTCCGCCAACGGCTCAGGATTGCACACACAAGGACCTCCAGCCAAAACTATCTGTGTGAGTTCGTCACCTCTATCCTTAGCGAATATCGGGATGTGTGCCAAGTCTAGCATATTCAAGATGTTAGTGTATGAGAGTTCATACTGCAACGTGAATCCTATGAAGTCAAACTCCTTGATAGGGTCTAGACTTTCTAGAGCGTAAAGTTCGATATCCTGTTCACGCATGATTTTTTCAAAATCCACATTTGGAGCGTAGACACGTTCGCACCAGTAGTTTTCACGCTCATTTATGAGAGAGTACAGAATCTTCATGCCAAGGTGCGACATACCTATGTTGTACATATCAGGGAAACAGAACGCAAAACGCACATCCACTTTGGACTTATCCTTAACGATACTGCCCAATTCTCCCCCGATGTATTGACTCGGTTTTTCAACCTGTAACAGTACCTTTTCTATCTTAGATGGTATCATTGAATAAAAAACTCCTTATCTTCTATGATACTACAATTGTACCACAACTATAGAAGTTTTTCAAGCGTTATTATATAGGGACTAACTTTGACCATTCCTTAAATTTGCTGAAGGCAAATCTATTTTTATATAACCCATTGCGAAGCAGAGAAATATAATAATTCTTTCTTTCTTCCCTTCTTTCTTTCTTATATTGTGGTCATTTGCTGGTTAGTTGATGGTCACTTGTTGGTTACTTACTTAAAACCTATAGCGACTAACCAACGTAACTACGCTGAATTCTGTGGGTCGTTTGCTGGTCACTTTTTAAGTATTTTTGATTTTTAACCTAACACATAAAATAAACCATTTGACTTTGGCAAACCAAAAAAATTATCAATCAATCTCCCGCTTGACTCTAAGGAAACGTCAATTCGATGGAATATGCATATCTGTGAGGTTTGAAAATCTCATGTAGGGAACGGGCTTTGACCGTTCCTTAGAATCACACGCAGTGTGATTGATTTTTATTTAATTTACAAAACACAAACTTTGATTTGACTTCGTCAAATTTAGGAACGGTCACAGCCCGTTCCCTACACAAGGCTTTCAAATTCTCAAAGATATTTGATTTTTTGTAAGGGATGACCCACACATCGTTCCACCATGCGATACGTTAAAAAATGAACGCCCCAAAACGGAGCGTTCTCTATTTTTATATATCTATATTTTAGACTATATAGCAACATTAACATGGTTTGAGTTAGGTGTCACATCCACGGAGACGGTTTTACCATCAACGATAGCTGTAACCTTAAAAGATTTTTCAGTCTGTGTGAACTCAACATCGATAGTGTTGCCGTTCCTAGTAGCTGTGATTTCAAACACTAAGTTAGCGTTGTCGTCGTAGACCTTAGCACTAGTAGACTTTCCGTCCTCTAGGTTGAAGATTTTAAACTCTGTATTTTGAACGTAGTCGTATACCACATTTTTCTGGAAATCTCCAAAACCGATAATACTGTTAGGTTTAGCTAAGATAGGCATTTCAAGGAAGTTACACTTCTTTGTGAAGTACTTGTTACCCACATAAGTTTCACCAGTACAGATATCTGTCCAAGTGCCTTGTGGTACATAGAACTCAGCCACGCCGTCCTCTCTAAAGATAGGGGCACATAGTAGATTATCACCCAACATATACTGTGTATCTAGATGTAGGCATACAGGGTCGTTAGCGTAGTCTATGACCATAGCTCTCATCATAGGCACACCCACAGTGGATGTCTTAACCGCTTGTGAGAATAGGTAAGGCATCAACTTGCCCTTTAACTTTGTGAAGTATCTTAATACTGCACAAGCGTTTTCAGGATTGTCAGGAGTGTCCTCTTCATAAGCCCAAGGCACTCTGTAGGATGTAGAACCATGTAATCTACTGTGTGAAGACATCAAACCGAAAGCACACCAACGCTTGTAAACGTCAGGAGATGCTGTCTGTTCAAAGCCACCGATATCATGGCTAAAGTATCCGAATCCTGAGGCACACAATGACAAGCCACCTCTTAGGGTTTCCGCCATGGATGAGTATTCAGCGGAGCAGTCACCGCCCCAATGTACTGGGAACTTCTGTCCACCGACTGTTGCACTTCTAGCAAATAGACAAGCCTTATTTTCGCCGTAGTATTCCTTTAGAGCCTCAAAGACTGTCTTGTTGTAGATGTATGTGTAATAGTTGTGCATCTTGATAGGGTCTGAGCCGTCAAAGTACTTGATACCCTTAGTTGGGATTCTCTCACCGAAGTCTGTCTTGATGGCTGTAACGCCTAAGTCACATAGTTCTTTAATCTTACCTGCGAACCACTCACGAGCCTTTGGATTTGTAAAGTCTACTATAGCCATAGCAGGTTGCCACATATCAGTTTGGAACACACTTCCGTCTTCCTTTAGGATAAAGTAACCGTTCTGTACACCCTCATCAAATAGTTTTGAAGTCTGTCCTACGTATGAGTTTATCCATACACAGATATCCAAACCCTTAGCCTTTAGACGTGACAACATACCCTTTGGGTCTGGGAAACAGTCCTTGTCCCATTCAAAACCACACCATTCAAACTCCTTCATCCAGAAACAGTCGAAGTGGAAAGTCTGTAGTGGGATGTCACGATTAGCCATACCGTCCACGAATTCGTTTACGGTTTGCTCATCGTAGTTTGTGGTAAAGGATGTAGACAACCATAATCCAAAAGAACTTGCAGGAGGTAGTGCTGGTTTACCAGTCAATGTGGTGTAGTTTGATAGCACTTCTTGGAGGTTCTCGCCACCGATTACGAAGTACTCTAAGCTCTCCCCTGGTTGTGTGAAAGATACCTTGTTTATAGTATCGGAAGCTACTTCAAAAGATACCTTATCGGAGCTGTTCACGAAGATACCATAACCCCTAGAAGATATGTAAAAAGGTATACACTTGTAACTTTGGTCGGAACAAGTACCGCCATCGGAGTTCCAAGTTTCTACTACTTGACCGTTCTTTACAAAAGGTGTGAACTTCTCACCGAAACCATAAACGTACTCACCTACGGATAGCGTTAGTTGTTCACGGACGTAAGTGGTATGAGGGTCTGCTGGATATGCCCAAAATGGGTCATCTGCTTGAAGTGCTAACCTTGCATTGGCTTTGAACTGGCTCTCTTGAATGTATGAGGTAGACCTCCAACCGCCACCTGTGAGTCTCTTGCCCTTGTAAGAGTATTCTACATTCCAACTTTGACTCTTGGATATTACTAGTTTAGTATCACCGGAAATCATAGTGACTTCGTTGTCAGTCTCTGTGATGGTAGGTGTATAACCCAAATCCTCGTTTAGTTCAAACTTTGGAGCGTTATCCAATACGCCCTTGAAGTGTCTTATGGTGACCTTTATTACGTTCTTTGCCTTGGATGTATAGACAATCTCTAGGTTTTCGCCACCTAGTGTCATAGACCTATGATGTATTACGTTAGGTGTCGCTATTACCTTAATAGAGTTGGTATCTGTAGTTACCGAATAGGCTTGTGCCACGTATTTGACATCGTAGCCCCTTTGGTTTAACCATAGACCGTCTGAAAACTTCATAAAAAAAATTCCTCCTTGAAAACGTTCTCAATATATCTCATAGTATTAGAATACCATACTTTTCACAGTATTTCAAGTACTTTCAAAAAAGTTTTTTT
>CAZWRW010000047.1:0-8940 GCA_964636465.1 uncultured Ruminococcus sp.
TTTGATTATATAAAAACAAGGAATGCCCAAAATAACGGACATTCCTTATTAAATTCCAAAATTACCAAGGTCTACGACCTCTACCAGGAGGAGGTGGTGGGGGAGCTTCACGATGTGGTGGTCTGTGGTGTGGTCGTGGTGGTGGAGGTGGTGCCTCGTGTCTAGGGCGAGGTGGTTTTGGTCTAAATAGGTCTCCTAATCCAAACATAGAAATCTCCTTTCGTTGTCTGTTGCAGATGCGTAAATTCGTTTATAGATACGCTATACTTATAGTATTATTGTAGCATTAAAGTTCCGAAAAGTCAAGCATTTTCGATGGTTTTTTAAGTCTTGATAAATCTAAATAAATATGCTATAATTATCAAAAAGGAGGATTTTTATGTACAAAATTTTCATAGTTGAAGACGACGGAGTAATATCCAAGGTGTTAAAAAATATGTTTATCAACTGGGGCATGGATGCCAAAACTGCAACAGATTTTAAAAACATCGTTCAAGAAGTGCAAGATTTTACACCTCAATTGATTCTGGTAGATATATCTTTGCCGTTTTTTAATGGCTACTACTGGTGCAATGAGATTAGAAAGTTTTCAAAAGTTCCGATAATTTTCATATCTTCCAGTGCGGATAACATGAACATCGTTATGGCAATGAATATGGGAGCGGATGATTTTATCGCTAAACCGTTCGATTTAGATGTCCTTAACGCAAAAGTTCAAGCGTTATTAAGGCGTACCTACGATTTTTCAGTCAATACGAACATTTTAGAACACTCTGGTGTGACCTTGAACCTATCAAATAGCATGGTGTGTTTTGGTGAAAACTCTGCTGAATTGACCAAAAATGAATCTAAAATTTTACAAGTTTTGATGGAGAATCACGGCAGAATTGTCTCTCGTGACACCCTCATGGAAAAGCTTTGGGAGACTAGCTCTTTCATTGATGACAACACTTTAACCGTAAACATAAACAGGTTGCGAAAAACTCTCTCAAAAGTGGGAATTTCCGAGTATATCACAACCAAGAAAGGTTTAGGTTACATAGTTTTATGAAGAATTATAACGTAATTAAGCTTTTTTTTAGATATCTTTACGACCACATTAGATTTATATTTTACTTCTTTTTGACGTTTTTAACCTTTGGAATAGTCCAATATTTGTATGAAATACCGCTCGAACCTCTGCTATATGCGTCATTTTTGAGCGGTTCGTTGGGGGCAATCATGCTATTTGTGGATTTTTTTAGATATGTACGTAAGTATGTCATCTTGGATAATCTACAAAAAGAGGTATTATATAGCGTTGAAAACATCCCGAAAGGTGGAAATTTGCTCGAACAAACTTGCATAGAATTGATAAATATCGTGCATAATGACAATTTGGAGTACAAAAACGTCATGGAACGTCAACATTTGGACACGTTAGACTACTATACTACGTGGGTGCATCAAATTAAAACGCCAATTTTTGCAATGCGTTTACTTCTGCAAATGGACGATTCACATAATTCCAAGGAACTCCAAAACGAACTTTTTAAGATAGAACAGTACGTAGATATGGTGTTATCGTATCTGAGAATAGACGGAACTTCTACCGATTTTTTGATAAAATCATACAGTTTAGATACAATAGTCAAGAAATCTATCAAAAAATATGCCAAGTCACTCATCTTGAAAAAGATATCCATTAATTTAGATGGTATCTCCTGCAATGTAATTACTGACGAAAAATGGCTAACTTTCGTAATTGAACAAATACTTTCTAACGCTTTGAAGTACACTAATTTTGGCGGAAATATTCGTATCTACGAGGATTGCAACAGGTTGTACATTCAGGATGACGGCATCGGAATCTCATCGGAAGACCTCCCAAGAATTTTTGACAAAGGATTTACAGGTTACAACGGTCGATTGGAAAACAAGTCCACAGGAATCGGATTGTATCTCTGTAAAAAAGTTCTAGATAAACTTAATCACAAAATCGAAGTGCATTCTCAAATCGATGTCGGAACTACCGTAATCTTGGACTTCAACGTCTGTGTAAATATTAAAGATTAGCTCGAATTTACGGTAAATAAATCATTGTTTGAGATTTATTCAGTACTTTTATAAATCATGTATTTAATGAAAACACCCCCTATTCCATAAGAATAGAGGGCGTTTTGCCTGTAAGTAATGTTAAATTATATAAATTTTAAGAGGTGGTAATCTTGAAATATACCTTTGCGGTAATTGAATATATCAAAATATATATGAGGGTAAATATCAAAATACATATCGATGTGCAGATTAAGAACAGTTTTACGTCGTTGAGAGCCAACGCTTTGAGTAAATAGGTCAACATTGGGAACGCAAAAGCTGTGTGGATTATCGCAGTTACGAGCGGTAGGAAGAACACCATTAGCACTTGGGTGCGGATGGTTCGCCTGATTTCAAGCTTACTCAATCCCACTTTTTGCATGATATTAAAACGTTCCCTGTCCTCGTAGCCCTCGGAAAGCTGTTTATAGTAGATTATCAAGCCCGTAGCCATGAGGAATGTGACTCCTAAGAACACGCCTAAAAACAAGATGCTTCCGTACAGTGAATAACAGCTCTTTTTTGAGACTTGTTTGCTATTAACTGGATTTATATAGTAGTCTTTGCCCTCGACTGGCAGTTTTAACTTCTCGCCTAGGGTCTCGGAAAAAGAAATTTTCTCGTCATCGGTGCCGTCAATATTGAAATTTACCACATAATTCATCATACTTGGATAAGAACACACTTCCAACTGCTTTTTGTAGATATCATCCAGTTGGGATTGATTTTTTAAGACCACATAAATTTCTGAGACGTTAGTCATGTTGTAATAACCGGCATCTATCGGAAAACTATCTAACGGCGTAACTGTGTAGTTTGCGTCATCTATGCTAAAAGTTTTTGGGATATCGTAGCCTTGTGAAAACATCAAAATTTCGTCATCATTTAGACTTATATTGTTGCTCGTTAGGGCGTTGTAATCTTCCAAAGTCATCAAAAAAAGTACAGATATATCATCTGGCAAGTACGTAGATATGTTGTTTGAATCGCTGTTATATTCCTCAATCGAAACGCCAGTATCTGTTTGCATCACCGTAATAGACAGCGTGTCGTACTGTTTAAAGTCGGACATGGTGCGATGGGTCTCATTTAATGTCTCTTGGATGGTGTTGCGTAGGTCGTCTCTGCTCGGAATGCTATCTTTTTGGTACACATAATCCGAATAATACACAACCTCGATGTCATTTGGATAGCGTTCATTTACAATTCCATCCACGCCGAAGTACAGTGAAACGCTTCCCGACACGGCAATTATGGTCATAGTTGACAATATAGCTATGTTGCCCAATCCGATAGCGTTCTGTTTCATACGGTAAATCATTCCCGAAACGGCTGTAAAATGGTTTATCTTATAGTAAAATTTCTTATTTTTACGCAAAGTTTTGAACATCACGATGCTACCAGCAGTGAACAACAGGTACGTTCCAATGATGACACAAATTACCGCTACAAAGAAAGTTTCTATGGCTTGGTATGCATTCTGCGAAAATACCGCCAAACAGTATCCTGCAACTAAAAAAATCGTTCCTAAGATTGCCAAAACATAGTTGGATTTAGGCTCTCGTTCGCCGACTCGACCACCTTTCAAGAGTTCTATGGGGTTGCTGACGTATATCTGCCTGATGCAGTTTCCGTATATTGTTAGAGATATCTCAAAAAATAGTGCTAAAGTTATCAAGATTGGCTCTATGTGGAACTCAAACCCCAACGTGATTTCGCAATCCATCAACTTGCTTAGCAACAGGTGCAACAGTTTGAACAGTAGCAAACCCACGCCAATACCGCTAATCGACGTAATTACGTATGTGTAGAGGGTCTCAAAAAATATCACTTTTGAAATGTGTCGTTTTTCCATCCCAAGGATGTTGTACAGTCCGAACTCACGTTTTCTTCGCTTGATGAGAAAACTATTGGAGTAAAATAGAAATATTGTAGCGAATATTCCTACTATTACCGCTCCCATCGTCATAACTGTGATGATATCGTTACCTGCACTTGAATCTTTTACGCTGTCGTTGAACACAAAGTTTACCATTATGAAGAATATTCCCACCGTGAACATACTTGCAAACATATATGGCAGATAAAATTGCCTATTATTTTTGATGTTTTGCCACGCTAACTTGCTATAAAACATTGATTTTTCGTCTCCTTTCCATCTGTTTTAAATGGCAATCGTGTAATTTTGAGACTAATCTAGCCATCAGCACGACCACCAAAACCAACGTAACACCGAGCCTAACGAACGGATTGCTCACCTTGATGTTTGCCATGTCAGTTACCTCCATTCATAAGTAGTGTTAGCGTGTCGGAAATTTTTTGATACATCTCATCAATTGTGCTGTCGCCACGGTATATCTGATGAAATATCTCGCCATCCTTGATAAACAGAACCCTTTTTGAATGACTAGCCGTCTTTATGGAATGTGTAACCATAATTATGGTCTGTCCGTCGTCGTTTATGCTGTCAAATACATCCAAAAGGTTGTCAGTACTTTTGCTATCCAAGGCACCGGTCGGCTCGTCAGCGAGTACCAGTTGAGGATTAGTAATCAACGCACGAGCAACGGCACAACGTTGTTTCTGTCCCCCTGATACTTCATAAGGATACTTTTTTAGTACCTTTTCAATCCCGAGTTTTCTAGATATTGGTTCTAGTCTTGTGTGCATTTCACTGTAAGATTTTCCTGCCAACACCAACGGCAAAAAGATGTTGTCCTGTAGGTTGAACGTGTCCAAGAGGTTGAAATCCTGAAACACGAACCCAAGGTTGTCTCGGCGAAATGCTGATACCTCCTTTTCCTTAATTTTTGAGATGTCTTTTCCATTGAGAAGTACCTCGCCACTAGTAGCCTTATCCAACGTAGCTATGATGTTTAAGAGGGTCGTCTTGCCTGAACCGCTCTCCCCCATGATGGATACATACTCGCCACGCTCGACCGAAAACGTGACGTTCGATAACGCCTGTATGCTTACGTTTCCAAACCTAGTCGTGTAGATTTTTTTTAGATTATTTACCTGTAACATCGTCATTTGGTGATGTCCTCCTTTATCTTTGTATGTTTCCATTATATCAAAAAAATAGATGTGTTTCCATAGTTTCAGCTTACAATATTTCAATTTTCCTTACATTTTTGTAAGTTTCGAGTTGTGAAACACCATAGTATACCATGTTATTGCGTAATATAAAAGATTTGATTAATATTACATAAATATTTGTGTTGATAACAGACGTTAAAATAACGTAGGTATGTAGTTTTATAAAAATCGAGCTGAAAAAGCTTGAAATAATTATTTTTACACGTTTGATGTTACATCAAAAGCAAAAAAGGGAACGACTATCCGCCGTTCCCGATATCTTTTAAACTTCCAACATACCCAAAATGATTTTTTTGACTAGCAACAAATCCATCGAAGTTACTTCACCATCCAAGTTGACATCAGCGTTGATGAGACCTTGACCGTCAAGGGTCGAGAGCTTAGCAAGATGGCTTTTCAGCTCCACGGAGTCCAAAACGTTGACGATTCCGTCACAGTTCACGTCACCGAGCAGAGTGCTTTTAGCGTAATCGGCAGGAGTTGAGCCGTCAGGTTCGATACCGCCAACCAACACACCATCGTCGTATACGCAGATGTAATCCGTCCTTTCGACCACGCCAGAATATGCATCAGTTTCGGTTTTGATACCTTGGTAACTCCAGTCATCGGATGGATTCCAAGAGTTTTGCCAAGCGTAAGTGCCTAAAGCAAATTGGTACTTCTTGTTTGAGTTCGCAATAGCGTAATCAGGGAACGAAATTTCCACATAATAGATGTTATCCTTGTATTGGATAGGGTTAGAGAGGGTCGCTTTGTGTTCAGTTTCCATGCCCATTTGGTCGTAGAGTTCTCGAATTTCCATGTCGTTAGGGTCGATAGAGTTCATACCAGTGGTATCGAAGTAGTAACGCACGGAGATGTTCTTGGATGGCTTGGACGTATCGGAGCAGACGTAGAAAGTAATCTCGTTGACTTTTGGCTCATCTTGGATAATATCCACGGAAAAAGCCTCAACCCAATACGTACCGTTGCCGTTTTCGTCGTCGGAATTTTCTTCAACTGGTGGAAAATCCTCATCAGGGAGCATGGAGCTGTCTCCAAACATGGCATAAAGTCCAGCAGACGCACCCACAAATGCGGCATTATAGTCGATAGTAACCTCATTGTAGATGTAGTCGGCGGTAGTATCGTTGTGTTCGTCGTTGGCACCAGGACCCCCTACCAATGCACCATATAGAACGTGTTTCTGTTCGGAGGTGTCCTCACACCTTGACAATCCCGAAGATGCCCTATGGTGCGGATACTTTACGGAATAGTCTTCCAAACCGACAACATAACAAGTATCGTTAGGATTATCTCCGAGGAGGTAGTCCATCTGACCTTTAGCCCAATTGCTGAACTCTCCAGCTTTGCCGTAGTTGTGTTTATCGTAGACTAAAGCCAAGAACTGTGTAGCTGTATTGTATCTAGCACTGCCCCATTGGCTCAAGAATGCGTATCCACCAGCGGTTATGGATGGTGTAGTACCATTTTCCCATTTGGTTACGGTTTCGGCAACTTGACTCCAAAAGTTGATGTTCTCATACGGACTTTTACCTGAAATCTCTAAAAACCTATCCACGAACTTGTCATTTCCGACTTGGTCGTTCGCCTCGGCTAGTACACACATGACACCGTTCCAAACGTCGTTCCAACAGTGAGTCCAACTGGATGGTGCATAGTAATCTAAGTATGTGAGAGCCTTATCTATGTAGGTTTCGTCACCTGTAGCCATGTAGAGCCATACCGCACCCCAAGCATAATCATCTTCCCACTTGTTGGATGCGTAGTAACCTTTAGAACCGTCTTCAGGTTGACCTACAGACTTTTCATTCTCATCAGCGAATTTGAACAACGCTTTGGCATACTTTAGATTTTCCTCAGCGTATTCAGGGTCGGTATCTTTAAAGTTTAGATAGTTCACCGCCAACGATGCTACCGTATTACATACGCAATCGGTGGTAGGTTTTTCGGAAGTCGCAAACCAACCTTTACGCTCCATCTCGTCCACTTCGGGAGCGTTCCAGTAAGCGTGGTCGATGTCGCCATCTCCGACTTGGTAACAGAACGCTACAACGTCGCCGTTATCGTCTAGAAAAGTACATCTCATGAAGTAGTCGTTGAAGTATCTCAACAGAGTTTCTACGTGTTCCGCTTGACCTGTACTTTGATAAGAGTCTCTAAACTCATAGTAGCCCCAACCCACAGTTGAACCTGAATATGCCTCCGGAAGTCCAAACTTTACATGGTCACCCGCATCATGAAATCCCCCTGATACGTCCACAGTACCGTCGCCATCAGGGTCAAGGATATCCTTGTACTGTTCTATGAAACTATCGGAAAGGTTAGTACTCGTACTATCCAATGACATGGTGCTATCGTAGGTGTGGCAGTTGCTACGCCATGAGTATTGCGTGTTGTCATCGACTTCTGTGCCACACATATTGGCATCGTAGAAGTACATGGAATATTGCAACAGTCTAGCGTAGTTGTCGTCGGCTTCGACGGCGTTGGCAGTTACGGCACAATTTCCAAATGTGACCGCAGTCGCCATAGTCAAGGCGGTTATCCCTGACAGTATCCTTATATTTTTCATTTTAGGAACCTCCTCAAAAACTTGGATGTTAGAATATATTTAATATTATATTACACCAAATTCGTGAAGAAATCAATACCTTTTGGAAAAACGACCTCTATAAATTTCATATATAATTTTTAAGCTAAAGTTTTATTAAACTTTTAAAATCGTAGTTGTACAAAGTTCAAATGTGTGGTATAATGTATAATAGGTAAGTCTAAAGCGGTGAAATCAAGAGAAATTTTGCCGTGCGTAACGTTAGAAAGGGGAAGATTGGTATATTGTTAAAATCCAATGAAGTTACTGAAAAATTTGAACTCAAGGTGCCCATACAAAATATAAATATATATGAACAGATGAAACGGGAAGAGTTAGAAAATCAGAGAAAAAAGGAAAACTATGAATACATTCAAAAACAACTGCCCCAATTGAAACTTAGTGACGCTTTAGCTAAAAGATTATTAATACATTATAAAAACCGTGACATTGTAATAGAAACTATCGAAAATAATGTCTATGACTTAATGGAAGTAGACGGCATAGGTTTCAAAAAGGTTGATGAGTTGGCTAAAAGAATGAGCATAAGTGATACCGATATTAGACGTATCTCAGCGTTTATAGTCTACTATTTGCAAGGACAAGCAAATAGCGGTAAGAACTACATCACTTATAAAGAACTTAGCACGACTATCACCAAAGAAGTGGGTAACATAAATATATATACGTTCAATAAAACTATACAAAACCTCCTAGATAGGGACGAGATTATGATATCTCAAGATGGTGGGTATGTGGCTCTCACGGAGATGTACGACTTAGAAAAAGACATCTATGACGAGTTGGTTAGATTGAACTCATACAAGAAAAAAGTCGATTCAAAGGAACGTTTTAAAGTAGCTTGTATCATCCAAGAGTGCGAAGAAGAGCAAGGTTTTGAATTTACTGATGAACAACGTAATGCCATCATGAATAGCTTGTATAATAGTGTGATAGCTATCACAGGTGGGGCTGGTTGTGTCGATTGTGATACAGAATTTTTCAGTCAGCATGGTTGGAAGAAAATCAGTGAATACACGTTCGGGGATAAGGTTCTACAGTACTCCAAAGATGGCATTGTCGAACTAGTCGAGCCGTTGAGGTATATCAAACAACCACAGGCGACACTATACCATCTATACAACGAAAATCTAAGTATGTGCCTAAGTGCA
>CAZWRW010000048.1:0-5990 GCA_964636465.1 uncultured Ruminococcus sp.
CCACATCGAACGCTAATACTAATATTAACATTTTTTCGTTTCAAATGCAAGAGGATTTATAATAAAACTATCACAAAATTTCGTCAACAATTTTGTGTATTTCGACTATAAACTTAAAAATCGGGAGGTAAATGGTATGTTTAGGACTGATTTGACCTTAGAAGCGGTCTCAATGTTGGAAAATTCCCATGGAATAGTACAGAATGTTAGAGGAAAATACTTCAACATCACGGAAGTTTTAATACAAGATGAGCTTTGTGGTAAGCGTATCGGTAAGAAGATAGGTAGGTACATCACATTGGAGAGTAAAGACATCTGTAAGCCGACCGACAACTTTGAAAACTTAGCTAGAGAGCTTTCCGAAGAATTAAAACGTTTCATTCCTGATGGCAGTGTACTTATATCTGGGTTAGGCAACCACGATGTCACCCCCGATAGCTTGGGGGTCACTACGGCTAGAAGTATCCTTGCTACTAGACACTTTAGAGAGGAAATCCCTGAAGACGAACTGCTCAGCAACCTTAGAGAAGTCAGTGTCATAACGGCGGGGGTACTCGCACAGACTGGTATAGAGAGTTCGGAAATCATCAAGGCGTTAGTGGATAAGGTATCACCTAAGTGTGTCATAGTTATAGATGCCTTTGCCTGTTCAAACGTTTCGAGGTTAGGCACTACCATCCAAATTTCGGATAGCGGTATACACCCTGGAAGTGGCGTGAACAACAGTCGCAAAGAGATTTCAAAAGAGGTGTTAGGAATCCCCGTGATAGCCATAGGAGTTCCCACCGTCGTGGATATGCACACCATCGCTGAAAACCTCACTGGTAACGCTCCAAGCAAGGAGATTCCAAACTTAATGGTTACCCCTCGAAACGTTGACAGCATGGTAGAATACTCTTCAAAACTGCTCTCCGAGGGCATAAGCATGGCGTTACATCCTAACTTCAAATGATATGAATGTTAAATTAAAAATCGGAACGACGTGGGCGTCGTTCCGTACAAAAATAGTTTTAAGTTAAACCTACGATTCCGTAGAAGTAGCCTCTATGCCGTAGTATTTTTCGTATACGTCAAGAATCTTTCTAACCATGTATTTAGAGTTTATTCCGCCCTCTATGATACCCGAAAAAGCTATCTGTGGATTGTCGGCAGGTGCGAACCCTATAAAAGTACTATCCGTGCCACGTGAAGATTGTGGTGTACCCGTCTTGATAGCCACATCATAGCCAAGATTGTTTAGAGAGTATTCGCCATCAGGAGTGTTTTGACTGGCTTTAATCATACCGTTTCTAATATACTTGTAAGTGTTCTCATACTGGATTGGTATGGTCTCAGCTACAGTGGTTTCCGTTTTGGAGATACACTCCGTTTGATTGTAATCCCAAACGCTATCGACTAGGTAAGGCTTGTAACGTACTCCCTCATTAGCGATAGTCATAGCTGTAACCGCCATCTGTAGAGGTGTTACGGCAATCTCAGATTGACCTATACCAGCTTGTAAAAGTTGTCCTGAAGTCCAAAGCATACCCAAACTGTCAAAAGTTTCGGGATTGGCTAGGTAACCTTGAGTATCACCACTTTCCAAACCTAGAGTAGTACCTAATCCGTACATATTAGCATACTTAGATAACGTATCTACTCCGATGAGTTGCACCAAGTTGTAGAAGTATATGTTACATGAAACCTCTATGGCTCTAGTTATGGCTATACTTTGATGGTTTCCTGTACAGTGGACTGTCAAGCCTTTATAGTAATAGTTCTTTCCACAGTAGAACGTACTACTACCATCCACGATACCCTCATTTAAACCTGCCGTAGCCGTGACGGTCTTAAAACACGAACCTGGACGGTATAAGCCATCTGTAGCACGGTCTAGTAACGGTCTGGATGAATCCTGTGCTAGACTCGCATAGTTATCTTGATACTCATCAAGAGTGTAAGTAGGTGCGGTCGCTAATGCTAAGACTGCACCGGTTTTGGCATCTAATACGGTGATAGCACCAGCATTTACACTAGTACCGTTAGCATTGAGTGTGGCTAAGTAGTCCTCTAGAACCTGTTGAATCTCCTTTTGAAATTCACTGTCTATAGTCAATCGGATGGTGTTACCCGAAACAGCCTCTTCTGTGACCTCCTCCGATACTACAACATCATCTAAAAGAGTTACAGTCCTAGTGCCGTCAGTTCCTTTGAGTTCTTCCTCCATACCACTCTCGATTCCACTCTTTCCAACGATATCAGTCATACTGTAACCGAGTTCCTTGTACTCTTCGGCTTCTTCGGCGTATATTGGTCCAACGAATCCTATCTCATGTGGGAGTACGTCCACTTGTGAATACTGCCTTATATCATCCTCAATGATTTCTATACCGCTCAACTGTACGGATAACTCCTTTAATGTCATGACGGCATTCCTATCGACATCCTCATACAGTGTGAACCTGTTCTTCAATGAGAACCCTTGTAAGTACATCTCGTAACGCATACCCGCTATGATACGCTGTTCCTTAGCTGTATACTCACTGGAGATTTCATAGTCTTTGATTAGTTTGTACATACAATCATCAGCGGATGCATAGACGTTCACACCAACGTTACTCTTTAGACTGTCAGTAGTATACACGCCATCCTCTATGAACTCGTAAGGCTCACTCATAGTGATAGGCATCTTGTCTTCCCATTCCGAACCGTACTGTTCTAAAATTTCTGCGGTACGCAAAAGGATTTCGTTACCCTCTTGTAAGTCATCAGGGAATGCGGACATATCCACAAGGACGTTGAATCCCAACTTATTAGACACTATGCTTTCGCCGTTACAGTCCACGATTTCCCCTCTAAATGAGGGTATCACCTGTTCGACCGTTTGATACTTCTGTGAAGTATCAACATAGGTTTGACTGTCTACCACTTGTATCTGCATGAGCTTGATTCCTGCAAACCCTACAGATGCTAAAACTATCAAGATGGTAAGCACTAATTTAAACCCATTAGCTATCTTGTTCAAGTTCATTCGTGAAGACTACTCCCTTTCTAAATATTAAATATTAGGAACGGTCACAGCCCGTTCCCTACATGAGATTTTCAAACTTTACAACCCATTCGCCACAGGCGTGAGCTTAATCCTAATACTCTTTATGATAGGATATATCACTAATACACTGGCGATGGTCATAATACATGATGGGTATGTATAGTTGGTAAGTATCAAGGATACATCATTTTGAGAGTTTAAAGCCCAAATTTTGTAGTAAAAGAAATAGTCCAAGAAACCCTGTATAAACGTGAATATCCCGACGTAGACCAGTGCATTAAAGAACATAGGTTTAAAATAGTTCTTGAACATCAATGTGGTGAACACGCACATTACTAGCAATATAGCTCCATTGAACCCCAACAGCTTATTACATGAGATATCTATCAGTAGACCACACACCACGCCTATTAAACTGGATTTCAACTCATCCTCAGAGAATACCGCCAAACATATGGCTATAGGCAACAATAACATCGGTTTGACGTAAAAACCTCCACACGATACTATAAACGCTATGGATATCAAAACCGCACACAATACCACCTGTAACGTGGTGTATGCTACCTTTTTAGCCTTGCTATATCTATGGGGGATAAAGTCCAACCCATTAGATTTTTTTAACCTTAATTTCATGAACTGCTCCCAATCCCTTGACCGTCAAAGTTAGTAATCACTATTACGGAAGTTAGTTTGTTGATATCTACAAAAGGTTCAACTATCGCATACGCTGATAGACCAGTATCTTCAGTGCCTAGTTCGACTACCTTGCCTATTAGGAAATTTTTCGGAAACATTCCACTGTTACCCGAACAGGTGATTACATCCCCAACTGATAACTTGTTATCCTTATCTAGTAACGAAAGCTTAGTTAAACCCTTTAGACTTTGTTCAGTATCGCCCTCGATTACGCCCATATCGGTAGTACGCACTGACATCGCACCTACTGATATGTCACTTGAAAGTATCGTGGTGACTACTGCGTAATCGTTAGCCAACTCCGTGACTGTACCCACTAAGCCTTCCCCTGTGACTACTGGGTCATACAAGGATATACCATCATCAGCACCCCTGTCAATGGTAAAGGTGCAGTAAGGGTCACCAGAAGTTTTAGCTATCACGTTACATGGTGGCGATAGCTCATAGTTTGGATTCTCCTCCTTGATATTTATGAACTTCCTAAGCTCTTCGAGTTCCTGTTTGTTGTTTTCGTAGTCCACGAGTTTTTCGTTCAAATCGGAAATCTCTTCTTTGAGTTTTAAATTTTCTTCATAATAATCGTTAGAATGGAATAGACTATCCCATTGTGCAGTGAGGGTATCTGAAATAGACGAGGTAACTCGCAACACTGGCGTGAAAACCTTATACACTCCCTGCGAAATCACAGAAGATTGCCCACCACTAGCTACAGTATACACACTAATTCCGACCAACACCACCAAAATAAAGAGTATCACCCTAAACTTGACACTGTTGAAAAAGTCTTTCAAAAACTACCACCTCACACGGTTAAACAAAATTTATTAACATCGATTCGACAATACATCAGGAACGGTCACAGCCAGTTCCCTACACGGGATTTTCAAACCCTTAATATTAACTATTAAAGTTACAAGTATCTTGGCTCTTCACTGATGGCATAACGATACTTTTTAGGCTCTTCCATAATCTTTCCGATACCTTTAACTACACAATCCATAGGGCATTCAGCTTTGAACACTGGTATGCCTGTCTCACGATTGATTAAACTATCTATGCCACGTAGGATAGAACCTCCTCCAGTGAGCTTTATGCCATCGTCTATGATGTCTGCACTTAGTTCTGGTGGGACGTTCTCAAGTGTGCCCTTGATAGCATCTATAATCTTAGAGAGTGGCTCGGAGAGGGCATCTCTAACCTCAGCAGAAGTTATGGTTATGTTCTCAGGTAGACCGTTCATGATGTTCCTACCACTGATTTCTGCCTCTTCTTCTCTATCCAATGGATATGCCGAACCGATAGCCTTCTTGAGTTCCTCAGCAGTACGTTCGCCTATGAGTAGGCTGTACTTCCTCTTGATAAAGTTTATTATAGCGTTGTCGAACTCATCGCCACCTACACGCACAGAACGTGATATTACTATACTTCCCATAGAGATTAAAGCTATCTCAGTAGAACCGCCCCCGATATCCACAACCATGTTACCGATGGCTTCATTCACTGGCATACCTGCTCCGATACACGCTGCCATAGGCTCTTCTATGATGGTGGTCTTCTTAGCACCTGCGTACTTAGTAGACTCCCACACGGCACGACGTTCTACTGGTGTAATACCTGATGGAATACATATCCATACCCTTGCCTTAGAAAATATAGAACCTCTTAACGCCCTTTGGATAAACTCCTGTAACATTACCGTGGTAACGTCGAAGTCCGCAATTACACCGTTCTTGATGGGTTTAACCGCCACTATAGACCCCGGTGTCCTACCGATTACATCCTTAGCCTCTTGACCTACATAACTAGCACGTTCGGTATAGGTGTTTACTGCTACTACAGACGGCTCCCTTATTATGATACCTTTATTTTTGACATATACTAAGGTGTTTGAAGTGCCTAAATCTATGCCTATATCTTTGTACATACGTTAATTCTCCAATCTTTAAAAAATACGCCACATTTTGACGTTATTCCAAGTTCTTAGCGATAAAAGGGTATACTACTATGGCGATTATCAACATAATTATGTGTGCTATACCCAAATTTAAAGTAAAACCGAACGTAATCTTTATGGCTATCAAATCCAAAACTAAAGGTTCTGAGTTAGACAACCCTAACTGTATACAAGTTCCCAACAGGCTATTCGGGTTACAGAAGTTCACTATTATTGAACCTATCACCAGTGCTGATATTATTAAAAACACGAATACAAAACCCTTTTTAGTAATCTTCATATGTAGACGTACTTCCTTTCTAAATA
>CAZWRW010000048.1:6090-8912 GCA_964636465.1 uncultured Ruminococcus sp.
CGTTCCCTACAGGGATAAACCTACATTACACCTCTAACGTATAGACCTTTGGTAGTACCGAGCTTTTCCCTACGCTTGAAACTTTCAACCACCTTTGAAATTTCCGTAGAAGTTTCATCTAAGAACGTAAGCACATAGAAATCCACGTTGTGTAGAGTGTCCAACTTGTCCGCAATGGATAGCGTTTCAGCGTTGAAAACTTCGGCATACTGTTTGCCATTGGAACAGTATACAGGTAGATTTCTATTAGTCCTATCGGAAATGTAATGCTTACACTTGTTACAACCCACTTCGTTTTGAATTGGACAGTTTCTCACAAGCATTAACGGAAGTTTACCATAAGCCATAACTCCTATCGGAATGGTTTTCTGTAGTTTTTCTATCTGTGTAAACTTCAACTCAAATGATACCACACAATCTTCAAATTGAGAGTTTTTCAAGCGTTCTATGGTTACGCTGTTGAACACGTTCAACCCAAAGTCTCCATGGAGAGTGTAACTCAAACTTTGACCTAACCTGATATATGCTAAGTTATTACACAACAGATGTCTCACGCCCAAATTATGAACGCTGTTCAACTGCTCTAACACTTTGGATTCCTTAACTATAAAACGTGGAGGCTCTACCATGAGCTTTTCTACTATATCTTTTGAAATACTCTGCTGTTTTAAGATTTCCTCCATCGGCATGATGATATACTGTATACCATCAAGGTTTAAGCCGTCCAACTGTTTGAAGTTTCTGAGTTTCAGTCTAAGTTCCCTATGTGAAGAAGTCTCAACCTTGATAGGTAACTTGAACTCTATATTGTTAGTATAGGTCACTGGTTCGTTGCGTTGTATCCTATCGAAATCCACCTTTGATATGAGTTCTCTTCTTAATTCGTTAATCTTCGAGACTGGCAACACTAGATTGCCATCACTATAGAAGTTCAATCCGCCAAACTCATAGATAGTACCACCTAACTTAGATAGTTGTCGTTCAGCGATAGCTTTATCTGTAGGCTTGTTTATTGCTACTTGTGGGATGTCTCCATATACAGTATAAGAGTCAAACTCATCCACCGCAGATAGCATAGTAGGCATACCCTCGGAGAGTTCCATAGAAAAGTTCAACTTTGAAACCTTTAGCGTATCCTTGTAAGATTCTCTAACCTTAGGCAATACGTCTTCTGCAGAAGTTACATCTTCTTTGGTGCGTACGCCGAACATATTTTCACGTTGTGATGTGTAGTAACCATCCGTGAAACCGCCCCTTGAAAATACTGACTTTAACGTGTAAGTATCCACTGGGAAACCGTGCAACGCTGAATATAAGTTCTGTGTCGCACACGCTGAATATTCTGGACGTTTCATCCTACCCTCAATCTTTAGAGAGGTTATCCCCATATCTATGAAATCTTGAGCGTGTTCCAACAGTGATAAATCTTTTAATGACAATGCTGAATAACTCTTATCACCACACGCAGAACATGGCAATCTGCAAGGTTGTCCGCATAGTCCACGATTGGCACTACGTGAGCCTATCATTGCGGATAGATAACACTGCCCCGAAACTGACATACACAAAGCTCCATGCACGAAGATTTCCGTATCTATGCCAAGTTGTGTGATTTCTCTAATAGTTTCTCTATCCAACTCACGAGAAAGTACCACCCTCTTGAACCCTAGACTCTTTAAGTATAACGCACCATTCACACTATGTACTGACATCTGTGTGGAAGCGTGAAGTTCCATATTTGGAGCTACCGCCTTGATAACTTCTAAAGCACCTAAATCTTGCACGATTAGTGCATCTACTTTGGCTTTTGAAAGCATCTTGACGTATTCGGCGAACTCGTCCACCTGTTCATCAGAGATTAACGTGTTCACTGCTACGTGTAGTTTCGCCCCATAGAGGTGACACTTCTCCGCAGATAGTCTAATCTCATCATCAGTGAAGTTTGTGGCGTTCTGCCTAGCAGAGAACGCCTTACCACCTATGTATACCTCATCGGCGTGGCTGTCCAGAACTGCCTGTAGGGTCTCGAAACTACCCGCAGGAGCTAAAATCTTTGGTAATCTATACAACTGCTTTACCTCGTTTCATTGAACTTGACTCCAATTTGAACGTGTCAAATTGCGGAACGACGAGGTGTCGTTCCCTACGTTGATTTACTTTTTTGACTTGTTTGTGTTCTCAGGAATGTTATTTCCCATGTCTTTTAACCTGATGGTGTTTTCAAGTTCCTTAATCCTAACGTTTAGACGTTTAACCTCTTCTAATGCAGAATTACGTTCAGCAGTGACATCAAGCAACTTTTTTCTATCGTCTTGCATATCGAGAATCTTCTGTTTAGATAAGGTCAACTCATCATCAGTAGTTTTTAGGTCGTCCAACATCGAAAGAGCTACCATAACACAAGCACTCTGTGCGGATACGTTGGCGGTATCCATAATCAAATTAATCTTTTTATCTAAAGCCCTAGCTAAGTTGTATATATAGGTTGCGTCGTCTTCAGTCTTGAGAAAATACTCTTTCCCACAGATGACTACCTTAATTCTATTCACTAAAAATCAATCCTTTCAACTAGTTTGATATCTATAATTATAACATTTTCAAGGTACAATGTAAATAGCAGAAGTGCAAAAAACACAGAAAACCATTTTTTAACGTAGGATAGACAACCCACTTCAATTTTGCCGAATCATACATAAGTGACAATATCAAGGTTACATTTTTTAAAAAATATGTTGCTTTTTGCAGAAGTATAAAATCCAATGTAAAAGAATCATTAAGTTTTCACAAACTAAACATATTTATATCATAAACAAGCTTTATGA
>CAZWRW010000049.1:0-8910 GCA_964636465.1 uncultured Ruminococcus sp.
CACACATAGAATTATATCGAATTGGCGTTAATATATGGAGGAATTTTTGAATTTATGAATAAGACTGTTAAAGGTATAGTCGGGGGCGGAGTGTGTTTAGTGGCACTCATAGGAGGTTTCGTAGCCCTGCAACTTGCCGACAAATCCGCT
This sequence comes from uncultured Ruminococcus sp., assembly GCA_964636465.1. Classification (GTDB taxonomy): domain Bacteria; phylum Bacillota; class Clostridia; order Oscillospirales; family Ruminococcaceae; genus UBA5884. Next base: position 151 of record CAZWRW010000049.1, read on the forward strand.
GAAGACGACACTTCCCAAGATGATGAGTTAATCGCAGAAGAGAGCCATGTGTTCTATGAACACGACTCCAGCGAGGTCAACAAGGTGGTAGTAGAAAACGCTGAGGGCGGTTATACTATGTACAGAACCGAAGTTGCTATAGGTGATTCCGATGCTACATACAGCATAGAGGGTGTAGAACAGTACGACTTGAACGATTCTATAGTCTCTACGATAGCCAACAACTGTGCAAGTCTCACGGCACTAGCCGAAGTTGAAGAAGAACCTACAGACCTATCACAGTATGGTTTTGATGACCCTCAAGCTACGGTTACGCTCTACTTAGATGATGGTACTACTGAAAGTTTCGTCTTAGGTGATGACAGTCCAGTCGAGGGCGTGTACTTCAAAATGGCTGACAGTGATGCAGTCTACACTGTGAACGATACTCCTATGTACGTCTTCACTAAGAACCAAAACTACTTCATATCAAGGCAGTGTTTAGAAACTCCTGATGATGATGACTATCCTATCGTGGAGAACTTAACCATCAAGCGTTCCGATTTGGACTATGATATAGTTCTCGAATACGACCACCGCACCGATGACGACAACTATGTAGGCGGTACTTCTGCATCTCATTTGATGACTTCTCCAGTGTATGCCTATCTAGACGTTGAAGAGTCCGCAGACTTAGTAGACAGTATGTTCGGTTTAACTGCTGATAGTATCGTGAAACTTTCACCTACTGAGGAGGATTTAACCGTCGCTGGTATGGATAATCCTACTTGTGAAGTGAACATGGTCTGTGATGATGGCAACACCTACAACTTAAAGATAGGTACATCTTTTGATGGTTCAGCCTATGGTGATGACTACACTGCATACTTCGGTTACTTCGAGGGTATAGACATACTTTTCGCATTTACCGACAGCTCATTACCTTGGTTGACTATAAAACCTATGGATATCACTTCACAGATAGTTATAGGTACGTATATCTATGACGTTAGCAGTATGACCATAGAAGCTCCTAATACTACTTTGAACTTCGTAGGTACAGGCGATTCCGATGACTATTCAGTTACTCTAAACGGTGAGGATTTCGATTTAAATCGTTATAAGAGTTTCTATCAAGCTATGATTAAAGCTCCTGCTGAGGAACTCTACATCGATGAGGTTACCGGTGAACCAGAAGTTACTATCACTATGAATCTAACCAGTGGTGATGAGGATGTCTTTGAGTTCTACCGTATCAGTGATAGAAAAGTTGCTATAGTTCATAATGGTGTGCCAAGTTTCTCTTGTCGTGCGTCGTTCTTGGATAACTGCTTAATACCTAACCTTGAAAATATCAACGGCGAGGATGATTTCGTAACTAACTGGTAATCGTGAAATATTATCGGTAAATAGAATAATAATCGGGATGGTGTTTTGGTGACATCGTTCCGATTTTTTTTTTATGTTGTGTTTGGCGAATTTAATTTTGCGTTCCGCAATTCTTATAAATGGCATTACAACATAGATTTTTTCTCAATTAAATTGTTGACAAAAATTCTGAATTGTTGTACAATAAACTTGTACATTATAACTATAAGGAAGGCGGTCAAAAAATTTATGACTAGAAAACTTTTAAAAGTATCAGCATTAGCGGTATCATTGACTTTGGCATTCACTGCAATGATAGGCTCTAATTCAAACTATATCAACAACGATACACAGGTCAGTGCATACACTCAGGTGGTAGAAGCTGAAGATGGCACTCGTGAATGGGGTAGTGTAGAAATCACTGGCGGAGGTTTTGTATCAGGTATAGTTACGGGTCAAGATGTCATGTATGCTCGTACGGACGTAGGCGGTGCTTACAAGTACAACTACGATACTGAAGAATGGGAACAACTTTTAGGATTCGTTTCCGAAGATGATAAAGGTTTCCTAAGCGTGGAGGCAATAGCTATAGACCCTACTGATGATGATACAGTCTATATGTTCTGTGGATGTGCATACTTTAGCGGTGCTAGAAGTGCAATCTTTAAGACTACAGATGGCGGTAAGACTTTTACTCAAGTGGACGTTACAGACCTAATCCAAACACACGCAAATGGTGATGGTCGTCACTTTGGCGAAAGGTTAGTAATAGACCCTGAAGACCCTAACACTATCTATTGTGGTGGTAGAACTGGTGGTTTAATCAAGTCCACTGACGGTGGCGAAACTTGGGCTTATGTTGATGGTTTCCAAAAGCTCGGACTATTCACTGGTACTACTAACTGGCCTACTTGGGATGATAACATAGTAAACATCGTGGATTCTGACGGTACTGCATACAACTCTACTAATGGAGTATCTTCTCTAGCTATTAGTGATGGTAAACTATTCGTAGGCGTATCAGTAAAGGGCAAGACTAGTGTATTCGTCTCCGACGACAACGGCGAAACTTTCGAGCCTTTAAGCGATGACCTCCCTACAGATACTTACCCATCAAGGTTTAACCTTGATGCTGACGGTAACCTTTTGATATCCTATGCAGGTTCACTATCTTTTAGCGGTAGCGGTGGATGCTATCGTTATAACATCAAGGATGGCTCAGTAGATAACATTTCACCTACTACTAACTCATTTGGTGCGGTATACAGTGACCCTAACGATTCTCAAAAGTTAGTAGCTACTACTTGCGGATTGTGGTACTCTCAACTTTGGCATGAGGACGACTGGTCTACAGATTCTGTAGCTTGGGGCGATATTACTTTCCGTTCTACTGATGGCGGTCAAACTTGGACACAACTTGCTCCAGGTAATGAGGCTTCTTGGGGTGGTCCACTACAGGCTGACTACTTACAAGATGGTGGTGTATCATGGGTAGAAGGTAAGGCAATCCACTGGACTGGCTGTATGGTCATGGACCCTAGAGACTCTAGCAAAGTATGGGTAACTTCAGGTAACGGAATCTTCACTTGTGACGACATTTGGGCAGAGTGTCCACAGTACTACTTCGATGCTACTGGTATAGAAGAAGTCGTAGCATTAGACATGGTAAGCGTACCAGATGGCAACGTATACTCTGCAATCGGTGACTATGATGGTTTCATACACTATTCACCTACTGAAAGTAAACAGTATACTCCAAACATAGGTTCTACTAGTGCGATAGCTTACTGTCCATCCAACCCTGACGTTATGGTTAGATTCTCCGAACATCAAGAACCAGGATACTATTCATTAGATGCTGGTGAGACTTGGACACAGATGTCATCCCCAGGTGGTGAGGGTGGTAAGGCTGCCATCACACAACTTGAAGATGGTACTTATAGAATCTTCCATGCGGTAGCAGGTGGAGTATCTTATACTGATGATTTCGGCGAAACTTGGACTAGTTGTGGAATCAGTGGGGTGTACTATCAGAGTGTGCCTTATACTTTCGTAGACTTAGAGAACCCATCACTAGTGTACGCTTACGGATACTATACTAACCCTTACTCTTCTACTGATACACCTTACTACAAACTATACGTAAGTACTGACTACGGTAAGACTTTCTCATCAGCTATTAACATATGCAACTATGATGGTTGTGATTCAGCCGCTAGAATAGCTTATCTTGGTGAAGATGACATAATCCTTGCAGGTGGCTGGTATGGACTATATCACGTTACTAATCAAGGCAAGACCGTCGAGAGTTTGAACGTATACTACTGTAAGACTGTCGGCTATGGCGCTCCAAAGGATGAAGATTCTCCTAATACGCTATACATTTGGGGTAGACCTACTTCCAGTGATACTGAGGGTATATACGCTTCAACTGATGCTGGTGAAACTTGGTTTAGAGTAAACGATGACCAACATTCATACGGTGGTACAGGTAACGGTAACTTTATCGTGGGTGATATGAATACCTATGGTACACTATATATGAGTACCGTTGGTGCGGGTATCGTGTATACACGTCTAACCGATGCAGACCCTGATACTACTACGACTACAACTACTACCACAACAACAACGACCACTACAAGTGCAGAAGTCACCACAACTACTGAAGAGGTTACTACATCCGAAACGACAAGCGGTGAGGTTACTACCACTGGCGAAGTTACTACTACGACTACCAAAGTCAGCTCTAGCAGTACTAGTGGCGATACTTCTGACAATGTTTGGGGTGATGCTAACTGTGATAGTAATGTAAGAGTCAACGACATCCAGTTGATTAGACAGTACCTACTTCACGCTATAGAAAAGGATACTGATGAGTATACTACTCAAGGTTATCTAAATTCCGATGTTACTCACGATGATGTCATTAGAGTAAACGACATTCAAAAGGTGAGACAGTACGTATTACACATAATTGAGTATTCCGACTTAGAACCTGCTGAATAGTATCTAGAATATAATAAAATATCGGGGCGTTTAAAGCGTCCCGATTTTTTTATACGAATAATATTTGCCTTCGGCAATTTATAAAATTGATGTTCTATAGTTAAACCTTTTTGATTCTAGCCTCACCGGAGTTTAAAGTTTTGGTAGTGCCATCGTTGAATTGGACTATCAAACCGGCACTTTGGTCTATGCCGATGGCTTTGGCTGGAACGTCAACACCGTGTTCAGTGACGATTACATCCTTGCCGATGATTAACGAACGTTCTTTATAATCTTCTAGAAAAGTGCCATCTTGGATATGTTGCATTTCTAGATACACGTTGTTGAAGACTTCGGCAAGTAGTTTGCTACGTGAGATTCTCACGTTTAACACATCCTCAATGGATGTTGCAATCTCGGAAAGTTCGTCGTCGAACACGTCATGGACAGAACGCACATTGATTCCAGTGCCTACTACCGCATACTTGAACGTGTTAGTTTCAAAGTCGATAGCCCCCTCAGTGAGTGTACCACTGATTTTCTTATCGTTTAGGAAGATATCGTTTACCCACTTGATTTTGCTCTTACAGTGGCAAAGTTTATCTATAGCTTTAGAGATTGCCACCGCTACACATGAAGTTATCAGTTGAGAGGTTTGCAAACTAGTCTGTGGATATAGCACCATAGTCATATAGATTCCCGTGCCACTAGGAGATACAAAAGTTCTGCCCATTCTGCCCTTGCCATGAGTTTGGGTATCTGCTACGACTAACGTATATGGTGGAGTGCCATCTTTAGCTAGATTCTTAGCGTAATCGTTGGTAGAGTCTATGCTATCGAAATAGTGTATAGGGACACTTTTCAACTCCTCGATTAGGTTCTCTTTGATTTCCTTAACCGTTATGACATCAAAATCACTAGGCATCATGTAGCCCAACTTTTTTGAAGATACTATCTCTATGCCACTCTTCTTAATGTTGTTGATAGTCTTCCATATAGCATTTCTAGAAACGTCCAACTCTGTAGCTATCTTCTCACCAGAAACGTACTTTCCTTTATTTTTCAATAGAATTTTTAAAACGTCATCTTTAGTACTCATAAAAATATCACCTACTTCTAAAATTTTCATACTATGATATTAAACGTTAGTTAAAACGTTATACTTATCATAACATAAATTTGTAGACTTATCAAGTAAAATTTTAGTTGGTGGTGCTTGAAATATGGTAAATGAGTTGCTCCTCGTGGTGGCAGTTTCTATAGATGCTTTTGTTATGGCGGTTTCGTGTGGTCTAAACTGCGTGAAGATACCCTTTAAATCAGCGGTGTTATTTGGGGTAGTTAGTGCCATCGTGATGGTGTTGTCGGTATGTTTCTCAGATGTTGTATATCAGTATGTACCTAATCAACTGTGTGATATTCTTTCATGTGTGATACTCTGTGCTATGGGAATCATGAATGTTGTTAGATACTATCTTAGTAAAAGAGACTCCTCGCACAAATGCGACGACACCCAAAAACTCACGGATGTATACATCTGTGGTAGTTGTGCCGATTGCGACCGCTCCAAAGTGATTTCTCTAGGTGAGGCTGTTATGGTTTCCCTATTGATGTCGATAGACACCCTCGCTACGGGTATAGTTTGCGGTAACGATTTGAGCATTCTGTTTTTAGGAGCTTTGACCCTCATAATACAGACTCTTGCAGTATGGTTAGGTTCTATCCTTGGAATGAAATCCACCACATTCCCAGATATTTCACTGTTGGGTGGTCTGCTGTTGATACTCTTAGGATTGTTACAATTGCATGGTTAATTTGATAATTCAATTTTGCATTAAAATAAAAAAGGAACACCGTTTGAGTGTTCCTTTTCTTTTGGATATATATTAAGTTAATATATACTACTTGCTCATGTGCCAGATATCTCTAGCATAGTCATCAACGGCACGGTCAGCGGAGAAGATACCCGCATTAGCTGTGTTGATTAATGACATCTTAGCCCACTTGTCGCTGTCAGTGTAGAGTTGTGAAGATAGCTGTTGAGCTTCTCTGTATGACTTAAAGTCAGCAAGAACCATGTAAGGGTCTTTTTTCTTTAAGGAGTCGGCAACGTCGTTGAAAGTGCATCCATTGATACCAGCATACATCTTGCCTATAGCCTCTTGGATAGTTCTATCATTGTTGAAGTAGTTCATAGGGTTGTAGTTTGGCTTTAGAGCGTTCACTTCAGGAGTGGTCATACCAAAGATGATAATGTTCTCCTTACCTACTGCATCGTAGATTTCAACGTTAGCACCGTCCATAGTACCTAGTGTGATAGCACCGTTTAGCATCAACTTCATGTTACCAGTACCGGAAGCCTCTGTACCAGCTAGAGAAATCTGTTCGGAGATGTCAGCAGCAGGCATTAGTAACTCGGAAAGTGTAACCTTGTAATCTTCTAGGAAGTATACAGCCAACTTCTCAGAAATCTTTGGATTCTTCCTAATCTCTTCGGAAATTGCCCAAATCATCTTGATAATCTGTTTAGCTAGGTAGTAACCTGGTGCAGCCTTAGAACCAAAGATATAAGTCTTAGGAGTGAAATCTGCATTAGGGTTAGCCAACAAGTAGTTGTAATCAGCGATGATGTTCATAGCGTTCAAATGTTGACGCTTGTACTCGTGAAGTCTCTTAACTTGTACGTCGAAGATACTATCAGTGTTGAGTACCAAACCGTTAGAATGGTTCTTAACATACTTTGCGAAACGTTCCTTGTTCTCTTTCTTAATCTTCTTGATTTCCTCTAGTACTTCTGCATCGTCTTGGTACTGTAGGAATTGACTTAGGTTAGCACCGTTATCTAGGAAAGAGTCACCAATCTTGGATTGTAGTAACTTAGTCAAACCTGGGTTGGACTGGTATAGCCATCTTCTATATGCGATACCGTTAGTTACGTTCTTGAACTTAGTAGGAGTATCTTGATATTCATCGTTAAATACAGAATCCTTGATAATCTCGGAGTGTAGCTTGGATACACCATTTACACTATGTGAGCCTACTACGCAAAGTGTAGCCATATGAATCTTGTTATCCTTAACGATAGACATTCTAGTAGTCTTAGCTGAATCGTAACCGTTTCTCTCCATGAGGTCTTTACAGTAACGGTTGTTAATCTCAATGATAATAGTAAAGATTCTAGGTAGGATATCTTTAATTAAGTTCATATCCCACTTTTCTAGAGCCTCAGCCATTACGGTGTGGTTAGTGTACGCAAAAGTATTAGTTACGATATCCCATGACTTTTCCCATGAGTAACCACAATCATCTAGTAAGATTCTCATCAACTCAGGGATTGCCAAAGTTGGGTGAGTATCGTTGATGTGTATAGCGACCTTTTCATGGAAGTTCTCAAGAGTGCCGTATACAGCCATGTGATTGTTTACTATATCACCGATGGATGCAGCACACATAAAGTACTGTTGTCTCAATCTTAGAGCTTTACCTTGCATATGATTGTCGTTAGGGTATAGTATCTTGGAGATTGCATTAGCAGTACTGTTCTGTCCAAGAGCCTTATCGTAGTCGCCCTTGTTGAACATTTCCATGTTGAAACTTGGAGCCTTAGCAGACCATAGTCTCAACACTGATACGCCCTCGGAATTGTAACCGGATACGTAAAGGTCATGAGGTACAGCAGTAACTGTAGTATAGTTCACATGGTTGATGTGATGGTACTGGTTGTCCCAATACTCATGAAGTTCACCATCGAAGTGTACATCGATAGCCATGTCAGGCTTACTATCAAGCCAAACGTTACCACCAGGTAGCCAGTTGTCAGGGAGTTCGGTTTGCCAACCGTCCTCTATCTTCTGCTTGAAGATACCGTACTCATAACAGATGGAGTAGCCCATAGCAGGGTAGCCTTGTGTAGCTAGACCGTCCAAATAACAGGCAGCTAAACGTCCTAGACCGCCATTACCTAGACCTGCGTCAGGTTCATACTCATATACGTGTTCTATGTTAGCCTTGAAGTCTTCTTTTAGAACGTCAGTAACTACGTCTACCAAGCCAAGGTTGTAGATACTTGTCTTTAGGGAACGTCCCATTAGGAATTCCATGGAAAGGTAGTATACTTGCTTCTTACCATTGGAATGTACTTTGTTGATAAAACGTTGTCTCTTTTCTTTTAGGATGGAAACCATTATGGTTGAAAGTGCCTTGTAGAGCTGTGCATCGGAAGCTTCGCTTGGTGTGACGTTAAAGTCAGTCTCCAATAGTTTAGTGAGCTTCTCTTTTAGTTCAACCTTGGATATTGCTTTCTCCATATATAAACACTCCATTTCACAAAAATATAATACTTCGGATGTTTTTATCCTTACAATATACTATTATACACTAACGTTCACAATTTGTCAACGTTACTAAAAAACTTTTATGTCATTT
>CAZWRW010000050.1:0-8889 GCA_964636465.1 uncultured Ruminococcus sp.
AGATACCAAATTTGAGAAATTTAAAGGTTATCATGGCATACAGAGGTACTAACTATCATGGATACCAAATACAACCCAATGCATTGACTGTTCAAGAGGTGGTACAAAAACACCTATCCACGGTGTTGAATGAGCCTGTCACTATAGTTGGATGTTCTCGTACTGATACCGGAGTACACGCCAATGGTTATGTGTTCAACATACATACTAATAGTAACATTCCCACTAGAGGACTATTGAGGGGTGTAAATGGTCATCTGCCTAGTGACATTTCGCTGTTGCACTGCGAAGAGGTCGATGAGGATTTCCATGCTAGATTTAACTGTAAGTATAAAGAGTATATCTACCTAATCCACAACCACGAGAGCAAAAATCCTTTTGCTGAAGATTTACAACTACACTATCGTAGACCCATCAATGTGGATTTAATCCGAGAGGCATCAAAGCATTACATAGGCACTCACGATTTTAAAAGCTTTTCAGCTGTAAAAGATGAGAACATCAACACAGTTCGTACTGTGTACGATTTCAACATAGAAACTTGTGGAAATTTAGTCAAAGTACTTGTCAAAGGTGATGGTTTTTTGTATAATATGGTTAGGATACTTGTAGGTACTCTACTAGACGTAAATGAGGGTTACATCTCACCTGACCAAATACCAGACATCTTGAACGCTAAGGATAGACTGAAAGCTGGTCGTACTGCTATGGCTCATGGGTTGTACTTGAATAAGGTATACTATTAAATATATGTTTAAATATACGTTTAAGGAGTTTTTTTAATCTATGGCTACTGAGATATATAAAGAAAAAAGACAGAAAAAAAGGTTAATCTTCACGATAATAATAGTAGTGGTATGTATCATAGGGGTAGTAGTTTACGCATTTCGGCATGATATCTATAAGTACTACAAAAAGATGTCCAACTTAGATGGTGAAATCATGGTGAATAACGGTGAACTCTATGAAGATAACTTTCCTATCAGTATCACTGATGATATAAGTTATCAGTTTGGTACAATGGGGGATAAGTTGCTCATGCTTAGTGATACACACTTATACATCTATTCTAGTGATGGCACTCTTAAAGATACTCGTCAACACGACTATTCAAACACCATTTTGAAAACCTCTAGTAAGAGGGCTTTGGTGTATGAAAGCGGTGGTAAGAACTTCAAAGTCGAAAGTGTACGTAGTACGGTCTATTCAAAGACCATGGAGAACAACATAATATTCGCTAGGATTAACGACAATGGTTATGTAGCAGTCGTAACTACTGCTGATATGTACTCTTGTGAACTTAGAATCTTCAATGAACGTGGTGACGAAGTCTACTATCGTGGATGTGTCGATAGGATACAAGACCTATGTTTCACTAACGATAATACCGCTTGTGTTGCGGTAACTCTCGATGCACAAGAGGGTCAAATCGTTTCGGAATTGATGTACTTAGGTTTCACTAATTCGGATAATGACTGGACTAGCGAACCTTTAGAAACTCTATGTGTCGGTGTGGAGATGACATCTAATGACCACATATTCCTCTTTGGAGATACCAAGTGTGCATACTACGACCTCGCTGGTACACAGATTGCAGGGTATTCTTACAAGAATCAATTGCTATCAGATAGCTTTGAAGATGGTAAGTGTGCTATCATATTTGAAAACGAAGAGCAACGTAAGACTACTATGTTACTAATCAATGACATAACATCCTCACCGTTGGAGATTGCTATTGACAATGACATAAAGAAAATTTTCGTGGATGATGGCTTAGTATACGCCCTAAAGAATGAAACTTTGGAAACTTATGCTTTTGATGGCTCTCTAGTGGCTACTGCCAGTGTTTCGGATGTTTACAAGGACTTTATAAAAATAGGGGATGCAGTTTACTTAATTTCATACGATGGTATTGACAAGATAGACTATCAAACTTAACTGGTAAAGTTTTGTGTTGTCGGCGAAATCGAATTAGATTGTCATTCCATACGATGGAACTATAAAATTTTATTAAAGAATGAAGGGTGATACGATGGGAAGTATAGAGTTTAACAACGTCTTAGTGCTAGACATAGTTTCAATAATAATACTATTAGTATATGTGTTGGTGAACTATTCTAGAGGTTTTGCTAGAACGGTCATTTCAGCGGTGGGATACATAGTAGCTATAGTGTTGGCAAGTATCGCTGGAGATGTCTCCGCACAGAACTTATATGATACACTCCTAAAGGATGACATCACAAGTAACATTGAAACGGTTCTCGAAAAGAACGAAGTTATAGAACCTATCAGCACTAAGATTAAAGATGTCACATATGGCATAAGTTTAAGTAAGGATAAGTTGAGCGTAGTTCTACAGTCTCCTGATAGTATGTACTCTGCCATCAACAGCAATGATGGTGTAGAGTTCATGTCTCAATCTGATATAGATGAGCTACTAGGAGAAGTCATAGACGAAAATTTAGGAGAACCTCTAAAAAAAGTAATACCTACCTCTGCGGTGGATTATATGGTAAATGCAATAAAGTCCAGTGAGGAAACCCTTTACGGATTGACTTCCGCATTGACCCAAGACAACAAGACTTGTGCTGAATATCTTGAAGAACATTTCATACAACCTGTAGTAGTCTACATAGTTAAGATTGCTATATTTATAGTAGTGTTCTTTATAGTGATGATTATCACTAAAGTTATTTCTAGCACAATCCACAATATAGATGTGTTTCCAGGGATGTCCGTCTCTATGGATAGGATATTAGGAGGAATCACAGGTTTAGTAGAAGGCATAGTGTTGATACTATTGTTATGTATATTCCTAAAGTGGGCAATATCCGTAAACGTAGGCAGTGAAAAACTATTCAGTAGCGAAGACATAAACGATAAGAGTCTACTGTTTAAGTATTTCTACAACATCGACACTTTAAAGCTTTTGACTAGCATTAAGTAGTTAAAAAAAACGTCATCCGCCATGCGATAACATGGAATTGGCGTTAAGTTATTAATTGTTATCACAAAAGAATGGGAGGAATTTTTATTATGATGATGCCATGTGCAAGATGTAAAAAGCGACCAGCTACGGTGTTTATATCCACCATATCTGGAAACGACAAGAAGAATGAAGGTCTTTGCATACAGTGTGCGAGAGAGCTTAAGATACCTCAAATCGAGCAGTATATGAAGACGTTCGGTATCACCGATGAGGAGTTGGACAAACTAGACAACTACATGGGTGAAATGGGCGAAATGTTAGACGGCAATGAATTTGAATTTGGCGGTTCGGATACTATGCCACCGTTCATACAAAATTTAATGGATAGGTCTAACAACACTCCTAATGAGAATGGCAACACCGATAAAAGGAACACGATGAGTCCATTCTCCTCTATGCTTGAAAATTTAACTAAAGGTATGTCAGGCGAAGGCAGGAACGAAGAGGGTAAAGAGTCCAAGAAGTCTGCTAGAAAACCGAGGTCTTCCGGTGCTAAGAAGAAAGAAAAGAAGTTAAAGTTTCTTGATGGCTACTGCAACAACCTAAGCAGAAAAGCCGAAGAAGGCAAGATTGACAACGTAATCGGTAGAGATAGGGAGATTTCTAGAGTAATCCAGATACTCTCACGTAGGACTAAGAATAACCCTTGTCTAATCGGTGAACCGGGTGTCGGTAAGACTGCCATCGCTGAGGGTATTGCACAGAAAATCTGTGACGGCGAAGTGCCTTACAATCTAAAGAATAAGAGAGTCTATCTAATGGATTTGACTGCCTTAGTAGCTGGTACACAGTTTAGGGGTCAGTTTGAAAGTCGTATGAAAGGCTTAGTTGATGAGGTCAAGTCCGAGGGTAACATAATACTCTTCATAGATGAGGTACATAGTCTCGTAGGCACTGGCGATTCTGAGGGTACTATGAATGCAGCAAACATCTTGAAACCTGCACTATCTAGGGGTGAAATACAAGTAGTAGGTGCTACGACTTTTAACGAATACAGAAAGTATATCGAGAAAGATTCAGCACTTGAAAGACGTTTCCAACCTGTAACCATAGAAGAGCCTACCATCGATGAGACTGTAGAAATTCTCTTAGGAATCAAGAAGTATTACGAAGATTTCCACCGAGTACACATCACCGATGAACTAGTTAGGATGTGTGCAGTGTTATCCGAGAGATACATTACAGATAGATTCCTACCTGACAAGGCTATCGACCTACTAGACGAAAGTTGTGCTTGTAAGTCCATAGGTAGCATAGAAATCGTGGAGTACGATAAGAAACGTGCCGAACTCAACACGCTCAATGAGTTGGAGAACTCTCTAAATGACGATGAAACTCCTGACTATGAGGCTATAGCTAAAGTTAAGTCGGATATCATTAGGTGTACGGAAGAGTGTGAAGCTCTCAAACAAAAGGCTGATAAAGTCTATGTAGAGAGTGAAGACTTAGCCAAGGTTATCGAGCTTTGGACAGGTATCCCTGCAAACAAGATTGCTGAAACTGAGTTCAAACGTATCTCCGACTTAGAAAACCAACTAAAGAAGAAAATCATCGGACAGGATGAGGCAGTCAACTTAGTAGCCAAGGCTATCAAGAGGACTAGGGTGCAACTATCCAAGCGTAGGAGACCAGCATCATTTATATTTGTTGGCCCAACTGGCGTAGGTAAGACCGAACTAGTAAAAGTCCTCGCAGATGAAATGTTCGATACTACTGAGCCACTAATCCGTCTAAACATGAACGAGTTTATGGAGAAACATTCAGTATCTAGAATTATAGGTTCTCCTCCAGGATACGTTGGCTATGATGAGGCTGGTCAACTCACTGAAAAGGTTAGAAGAAAACCTTATTCCGTAGTACTCTTTGATGAGATTGAAAAGGCACATCCAGACGTTATGAACATCCTACTACAGATACTCGATGAAGGCAAAATCAACGATGCTCAAGGTAGGACAGTAAGTTTCGCAAACACCATCATTGCGATGACTTCCAATGCAGGTTCAACGGATAAGTCTACGGGTGTAGGTTTCAACAAGACCGAAACTGACATTTCAAAAGAGAAAGCCATCCGTGGTTTGAAAGAGTTCCTACGTCCTGAGTTCCTAAGCCGTATAGATGAGGTTGTAGTCTTCAACAGTTTGGAAAAGCCATCCTATGAGAAGATTGCCAAGCTCATGCTTGATGAGATGGTCGCACCACTCAAAGAGCGTGAACTCACGCTAAACTACACTGACGAAGTGTTAAGTTTCATAGCGGATAAATCTTACAGCAAAAAGAACGGTGCTAGAGACGTTAGAAAAGTCATTCGTACCAACATAGAGGATAAGATTGCGGAGATTATCATAGATAACCCTAACGAACACGTTAAGACGAACGTCAACGTAACAGTCGATGGAGACAGCATTAAGGTAGAACTTGTATAACATCATTATGATATATAAAACATCCCCACCTAATCACGGTGGGGATGGATTTTTTTTATTGATTTTAAAAAAACACAAACGTTGATTTTTTACCTCTCGGATATGTTTACGTATTCACGCCTTGTGGATACGGATTTATATGCCGGTCTGATAATCTTGCCACGGTTGAGAAGTTCTTCAATCCTATGGGCAGACCATCCGACGATTCTTGACATGGCGAACAGTGGCGTAAACAATTCGTTAGGGATTCCCAACATTCTGTAGACGAAACCGCTGTAAAAGTCCACATTGGCACTGACTCCTTTATAGATTTTTCTCTCCTCTGCGATGACTTCAGGTGCTAACCTTTCAACCGCTGAATATAGGTTGAACTCATCTTCGAGACCCTTTTCAATTGCGAGATTTCCAACGAATCCTTTAAAAACTTCCGCTCTAGGGTCGGATATTGAATATACAGCGTGTCCCATACCGTAGATTAGTCCCGCATTGTCGAACGCCTGTTTATGGAGCAGTTTTCTCAAATACTCCTTGACCTGTTCCTCGTTAGACCAGTCTTTGACGTTCTTCTTCATATCGTCGAACATTTGCACCACCTTGATGTTAGCACCACCATGTTTTGGTCCTTTTAATGAACCTAATGATGCCGCCACTGTAGAATAGGTATCCGTACCAGATGATGTAACTACGTGTGTAGTAAACGTTGAATTGTTACCTCCTCCGTGTTCAGCGTGGAGTACTAACGCTATATCTAGGATTTTGGCTTCAAGCTTGGTATATTGACTATCAGGGCGTAACATATGCAGAATGTTTTCCGCAGTAGAAAGTTCAGGTTTTGGGTTATGGATTACTAAACTTTCACCTTGCTTGTAGTGGCTATACGTTTGGTATCCATACACGGATATTACTGGGAATAGTGCTATAAGTTCTAAACACTGCCTAAGCACATTAGGTATGGAAGTGTCATTAGGGTTTTCATCATAAGAATATAGTGTCAACACACTACGAGCTAACATATTCATCATATCGTTGTTAGGTGATTTCATTAACACATCACGAGTGAAGTTAATAGGCAATGTCCTAAAGCTTGATAGTAACGCTGTAAACTCTTGTAACTGTTGAGAGTTTGGCAAATTTCCGAACAGTAGTAAGTACACAGTTTCCTCAAACCCGAAACGGTCATCTTTTATGAAACCGTCTACTAAAGATTTGACATCTATACCTCTGTAGAAAAGCTGTCCTTTGCATGGCACAGATTTACCGTTTACCATCTTAGTGGAACATACTTCACTGATGTCAGTCAAACCAGCCAATACGCCCTTACCGTTTAAGTCTCTGAGACCTCTCTTTACATCGTATACGGTGTAAAGTTCGGGGTCGATATGGTAGTTTTCAATACACATCTTAGCGAACTTTTCTGTCTTCAAGTCGTTTTCAGTATAGTAATACTTCGACATATAGTATCAATCCTTTCTATTATGAAGTTATACTATCTATTATAACATATATTTCAAGGCAAAATATTAACAAAATGTTAATGATTTCTATGCAACTATAACGTTTTCGTATCTTTATTTTAACGCAAGTTCGATATAATTCCATGTGATTGCACAACGGAATTTTGTAGGGAACGGGCTGTGACCGTTCCTCAGAATCACACGCAGTGTGATTGATTTTTAAAAACTTGATTTGCCTTCGGCAAATTTAGGAACGGTCACAGCCCGTTCCCTACATGGGGTTTTCAAATCTCACAGATATGCAATATTACAGTATGAAATTCCATCGAACTCACGTTAAAAATAAAAAAACCGGTTAGGGAGGAATTTGCCCTAACCGATTTTTTCACTAAGTCAAATTGGGGATTGAATTAGTGCTTACTAGACATTTTTTAAATAATGTCAATATCCGTTGTGTCATAATTATAATGCTTAGAACATTTCAGCGAACTTTTTACCGATTTCAAAAGCGTTCTTCAAATCCTCTTCGGATGGCACAAATACGAACTTAAAACCACCCTCAAATACGTTTAGTTTTAGAGTGTTCAACTTAGCGTTTAAGTTTGGAACAGCCTCACCGCTCCAACCGTATGAACCGAAAGCTAAAGCAGGTTTCTTTTTGCAGTTGATAGCATCCACACAGTTTAGTAGGTTACTGATAGGTGCTACAGCATCAGCGTTGATAGTAGGTGAACCTACAGCGAAACCATCACATGAGTTAATCTTACCAGCCAAAACGGAAGCGTCATTAGCGTTTACGTCTAGGACTTCAACGTTAGCGGTAGTTAGCACACTCTTGATACCATCAGCGATAGCATTGGCACACTTTTCAGTACAGCCGTATGCGGAACAGTAGAAGATTGGCACGTTAAGAGTTTCACTCTTTTCGACGGTACTCCACTCTTGATACTTTTGCATAGCGTATTCTAGACGGTTACCCTTAGTCAAAACTGGACCATGGCTTGGACAGATAGTATCTATCTGTAAGTTTTTAATCTTATCCAAACCGGCTAGAACGAACTTCTTAAAAGGACCAAAGATTGCGGTATAGTAACCTAGAAAAGCGGTTTCATAACCTTGTGGATATGCTATACGGCTATCAAAGGTGTAAGGTTCGCAGTAGTGTGAGCCGAACACATCACAGGAGAATAGGGTAGCACTCTCAGGACAGTAAGTGAACATACTGTCAGGCCAGTGTAGGAAAGGTGCATTGATAAAGTTCAAAGTCTTTCCGCCAAGGTCAATTGAATCGCCATTGTTAGCGATAGTAACCTTGTAATCTGTTCTGTTGGTGATGTTCTTTAGGTATAGGCTACCCGCTCTGCTTACTACTATTTCAGCGTTAGGACATACATCCAAAAGGTCTGCTAAAGCACCAGAATGGTCTGGTTCGCAGTGGTTTAACACGATATAGTCTATATCTTTAGGGTCGCAAACTTCCTTGATGTTTTCAAGGTAACTTTCAAAGTAGGAGGCATGGCACACCTCAACTAGAGCGGTCTTATCTTGACCCTTAACTACGTATGAGTTGTAACTAGTACCATACTCTGTAGACATAACTATGTCAAAGATTCTCATGTTAGGGTTCAAGATTCCTACGGAATAGATTCCCTCAGATACTTTTACTGCTGACATTATAAAAAAACTTCCTTTCTATGTGAGAGTATTCTCTTAATTAATATTTCAAACTTCAAAAAGTACACCACTTTGGTGTATGTTATATTTTAATTATATTATACCCCAAAATGAGTCTAGTGTCAAGTGTATAGTTTGGATATTTTAACGCAAATTTGATAGTTCAACTTTTCTTCGACAGATTACACATCTGTGAGGTTTGAAAATTCCATGTAGGGAACGGGCTGTGACCGTTCCTTAGAATTAAGCGGAGCTTGATTGATTTTTATTAAATTCATTAAATACAAAATAACCTTAAAATACATGATAAAAAATTTTCGGTTTACTATTGCAATAATAACTATATTGT
>CAZWRW010000051.1:0-8803 GCA_964636465.1 uncultured Ruminococcus sp.
CCTCACAAGGGTTGTATGCTAACATAGTCTATGCGTTAGACAGTCTAAAGGAAGGAAATTAGAACTCATGAATGTAAGAAAATCTTTAAAGTTCAAATTTATAGTAGCATTTAGTTGTACCATTGCCGTAGTGTTAGTGATGTTTATAACATCCATGTATACGTACAACGTCATAGTTAAAAGGTTTGAAGAGTATGCAGTATCATTGTCAGACCTCAATGAGTTTCGTTACAAGTTCGGTGAATTTAACGATACTGTGGAAAGTTATCTAGAGAGTGGTCTATCCAGTGATGAAGAAACCATAGAGGAGCTTAGTACATCTCTAAATGTGCTTTGTGAGAACGTCTACACGGAGTACAGCACTTCCGCTGACGAAACCGAAAGCTCTCTAGCGATAGCTATATACACTAACTATCCTAAGTACATAGAACAGATACAATCCCTCATAGATATGGACGACAGACAACAGGCTTATGAAGATTATACCACTAAATACTACAAGACTGGTGACTATATTTCCAAATACCTTGAAAAGATAATATCTTACAAGTATACGGCTAGTGGCAAAACTTTGGAAAGTACTAAAAGTATCACGGCTGTGTTTAGAGTCCTTAACATAGTGACTTTTGTAATCTTAGCAGGAATTATCGTGATACTGTTCCGTATGGTATTCCATAACGTTATAGAACCTATTCAAAAGTTGGCTAGACAGTCTCAACAGATTGCTAACTACAACTTCGATGTTGAAAATATCGTGGTAACTACCAATGATGAAGTAGCATCACTTACACATATGTTCAACCATATGCGTGAGAAACTTAAACTCATGTTTGAAAGCAATACTAAAAATCTACAGATGGCTGAGGAACTCTTGGTACAAATCCAAAATCAAGACAATGAGGCTTTACAGAGTTTCGCTGAACGTCAAAAGAATCTAAATGAGGAAATATTCAGAGAGGCTAACATAGACCACTTAACCAACCTCATGAACAAGAACGCTTTTCTACACTGTGTGGATGAAGTCATAAAGTCTATGAATCCAGAAGACCTCTGTGCCGTGTTCGTGTTGGATATCGATAACTTTAAGTCTATCAGTAACACGCTTGGTGACGGTGCCGACGAATTAATCAAATATACAGCAGTCGAGATGACCAAAACTTTTAAAGAGTTCGGTTTCGTGGCTAGGTGGGAACACGATGTTTTTACAGCGTTTATGTCGGATTTCCAAAGCGAAGACGTTGTACACAAGGTTTGTAGCCAACTCAACACTGATTTGAACATCCACTTTAGACACAACAAGAAGTATCATCCAGTTTCAGTGAGCATAGGTGTAAGCATAGATAGCAACCGTCACAACTGCGACGATATGTTCAGGGTGGCTTACGCCGAAATGAAGAACGTTAAATCGTCAGGTAAGAACGGCTACAGGGTGAAAAATACTACCATAGCTAGGGCATAATGGTTATAAATCAATCATGTAGGGAACGGGCTGTGACCGTTCCTTAGAATCAAGCGGATATAAATAAAAAAAAATCGGGGTGCAATTGAAAGCATTCCGATTTTTTTTATATATCAAGAAAATATTATTAGTCAGCCATGAGCTTAACCATTACAGCCTTTTGAGCGTGTAGACGGTTTTCAGCCTCTTCAAAGATTTCCTTGGCGTGAGCCTCGAAAACTTCAGCGGTGATTTCTTCGCCACGATGTGCAGGTAGACAGTGCATTACTAGACACTCTTGGTTTGCTACTGCCATTACTTCGTCATTGATTTGATAACCCGCAAATGCTATCTTACGCTTTTCAGCCTCGTCCTCTTGACCCATGGATGCCCATACGTCTGTTAGGATGATATCAGCATTTTTACAAGCTTCGATTGGGCTGTCAGTCATGGAGAACTTGTCACCAAAGCTCTTAGTGAAGTCTAGAACTTGTTGGTCTGGTTGATAGTCGTTTGGACACGCTATTGATACATCCATGCCGACCTTTAAACCGCCCACGATTAGTGAATTAGCCATGTTGTTACCATCGCCAACGTAGCACATCTTTAGACCATCAAATGAGCCTTTAAATTCACGGATAGTCATCAAGTCAGCGAGTACTTGGCATGGGTGACAGAAGTCAGTCAAACCGTTGATGATTGGTATAGAACCATATTCAGCAAGAGCCTCAACCTCAGACTGTTCAAAGGTTCTAATCATGATACCATCAAGGTAACGTGAAAGTACTCTAGCGGTGTCTTGTACTGGCTCACCTCTACCGATTTGTAAATCCTTAGAAGATAGGAATAGTGGATGTCCGCCTAGTTGATACATACCAGTTTCAAAAGATACTCTAGTCCTAGTGGAAGCTTTTTGGAATATCATACCTAGAGTCTTACCCTTTAGGTGTGGGTGTGGGATACCGTTCTTTAACTCATATTTAAGTTGGTCTGCGGTATCGAGGATGTCCAAAATTTCCTCTGTGGATAGGTCTAGCATTTTCAAAAGATGTTTCATTTTAAAAACCTCCAAAATTTTTTTATGTTCAAACTATTTTAAACGCCAATTCGATATATTCAATCAAGCTCCGCTTGATTCTAAGGAACGGTCACAGCCCGTTCCCTACATGGGATTTTCAAACCTCACAGATATGCAATATCACAGTATGAAATTCCATCGAATTCACGTTATTACTTATTAAAGAAAGAAGAGTAAATCATCTGGACGAACAGTAACATGAAATCTTCAAACTGGTCGTCATGGATGTCTAAATCAAACTGTAGGTTGCCCTTTAAGTCTTCAAACACCTTGATAGTGCCTATCTCTTCTTTATCTTTTATGACTAAAAACTTAACTCTGTCGGTACTCCTTAAAATGTACGTATATGAGTAATACTTAACAGCTATGGATGGATTCAAAAACGTAGCTGTGCAGGTTGCTTTAATCATCAACTTTTCGTTCTCGTAGACTTCAAAGTAAGCGTGTCTGCCTTTTAAGTCTTGTTTTAGAGAGTACAAGCTGTATCCCATTTTGTTGAAGAGTTCAATCCTACTGTTGCCCAAGATGCCCTTTTTAGCCATGGTGTAAATGTGTGTGTTTTTATCTTCCCATTTGTATGCAAACATTTTGTTGCCTTTTTGAGTGACTGAAAGTTTCATAAAATTGTATCATCTCTCCTCTGTGTTATTTAAGTTAATTCAATGAATTGTGGAACGGTTAGCGTTCCGATATGTTCAAATCTAGGAACGGTCAAAACCCGTTCCCTACATGGGATTTTTTAAACCTCATAGGTACGTAATTATGTTAAGCTTCCAACAGTTTGATAAGTATGTCTAATCCCTCATCAAGTTCTTGGTATGTGATGTTCAATGGTGGTAGTAGTCTAACTTTATCCTTGGCGGTTAGGATTAACAAGCCATTTTCAAATGCCTGTGTTAAGATATCACTAGCCTTTTTGGTCTTTAGTGAGATTCCTAACATTAAACCTAAACCACATACGTCCGTGACTTCTTCACACTTGGAAAGCCTCTCTTTGATGTGTTCACCTTTTTTAGTGACCTCATCTAAAAATTCAGGAGTGGCTACCTTATTGATTACCGCTATACCACCAGCACAAGCTAATGGGTTACCTCCAAAGGTTGAACCATGTGTGCCTTTTACCAAAACATTTGAAAGAGTTTCAGTAGTCAAACAAGCTCCGATTGGTACTCCACCTGCTAGACCTTTTGCCATAGTAGTAACATCAGGCTTTACGCCAAATAGGTGTGAAGTCAAGAATGCACCAGTACGTCCTGCACCAGTTTGGACTTCATCAGCCATGAATAGTATGTCGTTCTCTTTACAGAGTTTCTCTACTGCTTTGACGTATTCCTTATCTAGTGGAATGACTCCGCCCTCACCTTGGATAAATTCAACCATGATTGCACATACTGTACCATCTAGTTTGGATTTTAAATCTTCAATATCGTTGGCTTTAGCATTTACGAAACCCTCAACGAATGGGAAAAAGTAGTTATGAAAAACATCCTGACCTGTAGCAGACAGCGTTGCTAAAGTCCTACCGTGGAAAGAGTTCACCAACGTTATGATGTTATGTCTTCCTTTACCATACTTATCGAAACTGTACTTCCTAGCCAACTTGATGGCACACTCATTAGCTTCAGCACCACTGTTACCGAAGAATATTCTATCGTAACCGGTGGCGTTACAGAGCTTTTCTGCAAAGTCTGCTTGAACTTTAGTGTAGTAGTAGTTCGATGTATGTTGTATCTTGTGTGCCTGTTCTGATACGGCGTTAGCCCAATCTTCATCACAGTAACCCAAAGAGTTAGTGCCGATACCACTACCTAAATCTATGTACTTCTTACCATTCTCATCTATGCAAGTTCTGCCCTCGCCAGTCTCAGCGACTAGTGGCAATCTACCGTAGGTCTGCATTACGTGAGAGTTAAACTGTTCTATAGTACTCAAAGTTTTATTCCTCCTAATATCTATCAATCACACTATGTGTGATTCTGCGGAATGGCGTTCCGCAATTCATCGAATTGGCGTTAAAATTTAAGTTTTACCCTTAGATTTTTTATTCACCTCTATGGTGCGTTTTACGTACGGTTTGAAATCGTCCTTGTTGCCTAAAGTGAAACCGTCTTTATCGACCACTAAGTAACTTTTCGTGAGATTCTGTTTGTTGTAGGATATGTAGTAGTATTGGTCATCTTCGTAAAGTCCATTGAGACTGCTTAACTTGATAACTCCTCTAGTCTTGTCAGTTTTTATGGATATCTTATCATCGTAGAACGTCGTGAAAGTCTCTAGATAGGCTTTTTTGCCCATCTCCTGCATGGATTTTTCCGTTAAGAGTTCGTGACCCTTTAGATAGAACGCTACAAACGCTACATTCACCAACACCCCGAAAATTCCACGACCTAAACTTCCTGATGAATTATCCAAAGCGTAACTAACTATGTTATATATGCCAAGCACTCCAAACATACACGATATGATTAGCAAGGCTATCAAGCTTTTGGAGCGTTGCATATTCATCTTGTTGAGTTGCTTGTACATCTTGAATGTCGGTTGCGTGGTAATTTGATATAACTTCTTCATAATCTCCCTAATTGGAACGGTCACAGTCCGTTCCCTACATATCGAACTACGTTATTTAAACTGTGTGCCTATGCCCTTGCTAGAGAACAACTCTATCAAGATGGAGTGTGGTACTCTACCATCTATTATGGATGTACGCTTAACTCCTCTACGGACAGCCTCTACACAGCAATCTATCTTAGGTATCATGCCCCCTGAAATGATTCCTTGTCTCTTCATAAATGGCACTTCGGAAACGTTCACGGATGGTATTAAAGTTGATGGGTCGTCCTTGTCACGAAGTAAGCCGACTATATCAGTCATTAGTATGAGATTCTCCGCACCTAGCTCGGAGGCTATACGTGAAGATGCAGTATCTGCATTGATGTTGTAACTTTGACCATCTGTGCCTACACCTACTGTAGCTATTACTGGAATGTATCCATGTTCTAGAGCGTCTATGATAGGTTGAGTATTTACCTTTTTAATCTCACCTACGTAACCTAAGTCTACTTCGGATTGTTTCTTTTCAGCTAGTAACATTTCGCCATCGATACCACAGAGACCTAATGCTTTTCCGTTATGCTGTTGCAACAGTGATACTAATTCCTTATTTACTTTTCCCGATAGAACCATCTTAACTACGTCTATGGTTTCTTTGTCAGTGTAGCGTAATCCGTTGATAAACTTACTCTCAATGTTTAACCTTTTGAGCATATCGTTAATCTCTGGGCCACCGCCATGGACTAGTACTACTTTTATACCTATCAATGACAGCAACACAATATCGCTCATGACTGCCTGTTTAAGTTCTTCGTTAGTCATGGCGTTACCGCCGTACTTGACTACGACTATCTTATTATTGTACTTCTGTATGTATGGGAGTGCATCTATTAGCACCCTAGAACGTACACTATTTGTGATTGTATCCATTTTCAAAAATACCCTCTCATATTAAGAATTAACTATATAATTCCATGCTGTCGCATGGTGGAACGTCGCCTACGACGTTTAATTATAAAAGTCCTGTGGTTTCGTCTATGCCCATCATGATGTTTAGGCACTGTACACCCGCACCTGAAGCACCTTTTCCTAAGTTGTCTAGACGTGAACATAATAGTATCTGTTCGTCGTTGCCAAACACGAAGATTTCCATGCCATTGTAACCGCTAAGCGTATTTGATGCTAAGAATCCATCAGAGAGAACTCCTTCACCGCCTAAAGGTTGTACCTTGACGAAGTTCGCACCCTCATAGTGTTTCATGAACATCTCGTGAACGCTTTCAACTGAGACTTTCTTGTCTAGAGTTCTAGTCTGTATTGGCACTGATACTACCATACCGCTAAAGTAGTCACATACCATAGGGTTGAACATAGGTTTGTATGTCAATCCACTGATTTTTTGCATCTCTGGGAGGTGCTTATGTTGCTGTGTGAGTGCATACTGTCTTGGACTATAATACTCTTTAGGTTTTTGGTCGCCCTCATACACTGCGATGGCTTTCTTACCTGCACCACTATAACCACTGGTAGCATAACAGAATACTGGATAATCTTTTGGAATTATTCCATGGTTTACTAGCGGATATACTATTGAATTGAATCCACTGGCATAACAACCTGGAACTGCAACCCTATTGGATGTTGCTATCTTTTCACGATGTTGTGGTGAGAGTTCAGGAAAACCATAAGCCCAATCAGGATTGGTTCTGTGTGCCGTGGATGCGTCTATTATCCTAGTGTGGTCGTTATCCTTGTCTATAAAAGATACCGCCTCTATGGAGGCTACATCAGGAAGACATAGAAAAGTGTAATCCGATGAGTTTATTAGACGTTTCCTCTCAGCGGAATCTTTTCTCTTATCTTCGTCTATCTTTATTAACTCGATATCGTTACGGTTTTCAAACCTCTCTATGATTTTTAAACCCGTAGTTCCCTCTTGACCGTCAATATATACTTTAACCATAATATAAAACACTCCAATCTATCACGCTAAACAAGCGTTATTTTTCGTCTTATCTATCGTCTTTCTTAAAGCCTATGATAACGTTAATTATCACTATGGCTACTACACACAGAATACCCCATACCCTTGATACTAATTGCGAATCATCAAGGTAGATATTCAGTATGATAATTTGTCCTATTACCCATATGACAAAACATATCAGGCAACG
The DNA here is from genome assembly GCA_964636465.1 of uncultured Ruminococcus sp. GTDB lineage: Bacteria > Bacillota > Clostridia > Oscillospirales > Ruminococcaceae > UBA5884. The sequence continues at coordinate 7,241 of CAZWRW010000051.1, forward strand.
GATAAAAGTCTTTTTATCTAACAAGTTTAAGTTTCCTTTCAAACTACACAATGTGTTTCTATGATTTATAACGCATAATCAATCACACTGCGTGTGATTCTAAGGAACGGTCACAGCCCGTTCCCTACATGAGATTTTCAAACCTCACAAAATTAGCGTTATGGTTATATTTATATTTTATATTTATAAAGTTTCTAAAGTGTCCCTAACTGCCTTGATTTGACGTTTAACTTCAGTAGGTGCTGGTCCTCCAAAAGATGTCCTTTGGTTTACACAAGTCTCTAAACTGATAGCCTCATATACGTCAGTATCAAAGATAGGGGAGAGTTCTTTGTACTCTTCAATAGGAAGAGTTTCAAGGGTCAATCCCTTTTCTATACAGATTGCTACTAGACGACCTGTAATCTTGTACGCATCACGGAATGGTAATCCCTTTTTAACTAGATAGTCAGCACAGTCTGTTGCGTTTATGAAACCTCTAGCAGAGGCGTTCCTCATGTTCTCCTTGATGACCCTCATAGTTTTAATCATTGGAATAAAGGTACTTAGACACAACTTCACATTGTCTACACTATCAAAGATGGCTTCTTTATCTTCTTGCATATCCTTGTTGTATGCCAAAGGTAGACCTTTCATCATGGATAGAAGAGTTACTAAGTTACCAGTAGTTCTACCGGCTTTACCTCTAATTAGTTCCGTGATGTCTGGATTCTTCTTCTGTGGCATGATTGACGAACCTGTAGAATATGCATCGTCAAGTTCGATAAACTTGAACTCCCATGAACACCACATGATAACTTCCTCTGAAAATCTTGAGAGGTGCATCATAATCATGGCGATGTCATTGGCAAGTTCTATACAACTATCCCTATCGGATACGCCATCAAGACTGTTTTCCATAGGTGCAGTAAATCCTAAAAGTTCGGAGGTCATCTGCCTATTGATAGGATATGTAGTACCAGCTAAAGCTCCACTACCAAGTGGACAGTAGTTCATACGTCTAGAGGTGTCTTTTAACCTATCGATGTCCCTTAAAAACATTTGAGCATAAGCCATCAAGTGGTGTCCAAATGTGATAGGTTGAGCCCTCTGTAGGTGTGTATAACCTGGCATTACGGTGTCCGTGTGTTCCTCAGCTATGTCGCAGAGCGTTTTTACCAACTCCTTTAAGAGTTTGGAAATCTCTATAATTTCGTCCCTTAGATACAACCTAACGTCTAAAGCAACTTGGTCGTTCCTTGACCTTGACGTATGTAAACGCTTTCCGACATCTCCGAGCCTTGCAGTGAGTTCCGCCTCTATGAACATATGTATATCTTCAGCGGATGGGTCTAGCTGTAGTGTACCCTCCTGTATATCCTTTAGGATACCCTTTAAACCATCAATAATCTGTAGGCTATCTTCTTTTGTGATGATTCCACATTCACCTAACATAGTGGCGTGTGCTATACTGCCTTGTATGTCGTGTGCATACATTCTGCCATCAAAAGCAATGGATGAGTTGAATGCATTGACATTCTCGTCTACTTCCTTAGAAAACCTACCAGCCCACATCTTAGCCAT
>CAZWRW010000052.1:0-8760 GCA_964636465.1 uncultured Ruminococcus sp.
CTGCCCAGTGGTTGTACATCCTGTAGAGCATTTCCGCCCAATCTTGAGCCTCTGTGCCACCTGCACCTGCATGAAATGTCAAGATAGCATTCTTGTTGTCGTACTCTCCTGAAAGCAACGTGGAAAGTCTAACGTCTTCTAGTTCGGTCTTGAAACTCTTAATTTCGGATAAGACTTCATCAACCATACTGTCGTCCTGTTCCTCCATAGAAATCTCTATCATAGTGATAGTATCTTCCAGCTTATCCGACAACTGATTGAAATGTTCAACCTTATTCTGTAAAGTTTTAGACTCTTGCACTACCTTTTGAGAACTCTCTAAATCGTCCCAAAAGTTAGGCTCTTCCATTTGAGCCTGTAAAGTTTTGATTCTCTCCTTAGCCTGTGGAATTTTCAAAACCTCTGAAAGCTCTTCAACGTCCTTTCGATAGGCTACCATTTCAACTCTTAAATCATCTAAAATTACCATAGGTAACAAAATCCTTTCTTTTGTGAAATTTGTGGCATACACACAAATATATTATACTACAAAACTTCACCGACTTCAAGATAAAAAAATCGGAACGCTCGAAAGCGTTCCTTGAATCGAATCGATTAAACATCGCTGACTTCCTCATCGGAGGCGTGTTTAGTCATAATCTTTTTCTTTAAAGCCATTTGACGTGCTATCTCAATCTTAGAGACTTTCTTCATATGGTCTAGTGACTGTTGTATCAACTCTTCCTTGGAGGCTCTGCGATTTTCGTCAAACACTATCGATAGAGAAATATCATCACGGCTACCGTACTTAGTACGCTTCTCAAGGTTAGATGTGATAGAAGTCTGTGCATTCTGCATATCTCCCACTAATGATAGGGCTATCAAGTTGTACTCCTCGAAACCGTGCCTACTAGCAAAAGAGGTATACAGACCATCAGTAGATACCATCAAAGCGATAGGGCAATCGAACCTGTAGTAACTGTTGAAAAGCTCATAAGCATTGGAGTTACACATAGAAGCGGTGATATTAGCCGGATGTGTATCATCATCAGTGATAGGCATTTCAATTTCGCCCATCTCGTTAATCATGACCAAACTACCGTCACCAATCTGTAAACCGAAAGAAAAATCATGACATAGCACGGAAAGTATCAAAGTAGTACCGTAATAGGATTCCATTTTAATCTTATCGAACTCATCTTTAGTGAAGAGTCTTCTTTCCTTATCGGTTATAGGGTTGTTGTCATAGTGTTCTTGAATCTTATCATTCCACCTAGAAATGATACTTTTCTGCATCCTAGAGATTAACCTACTAGGTGTAGCTCTAAAAGCTTTGCAGAAAGACTTATAATCCGACATAACCTCAGCGATAGTTTCCAAAGAAGACTGTACCGCACATCGAGAGCCTACGTCGCTACGAAAATGTTTCTTACTACCATGACCATCAGCCACCACGCAAATAGCGTAATCGTTGAAAGCTCCGAAATCGGAACTATCTTGACACACTGTGCCGTTTTCCTCGTGACTTCTGCCCATGACAGTAACGTTCATGCCTTTAAACAAAATTTTCAAGTCCTCCCCTCAAAACGAATATTTCACGATATACCAACCACATTATGACTATAATAATATCATGGGTAATAGTGATTAACGTCCACACTATTCCGAAATATTGACGTTAGATTCTACCCATTAATATTAACTAATCCAAAAGGTTGCCGTGTTCGTCCACATTCATTTTAACGCCGTCTATCTCGTATATGGATTGTCCTTGTGATATGCTTTCTTTAATATGTCTAAGTTCTTCTATAGCGTGTTCCTCGTTGGGACACTTAGCAACCTTATTGCCATTGATACATATGTAACTATAAGTCTGTTGAACTGCGTCGTCATCGTAATAAGTTTTTCCTTTAGATATAGAGATAGTAGTAACCATATCAAGGTTTAACAATTGGTTATTCTTATTAGAAATCCACATAAAAAATTTTCAACTCCTATTCAAAAAACACGTCAAACTGTGGAACGCCGTGTGGCGTTCCCGAATGGCGTTATGTATTAATTTCAAAAGAAATTCAGTTTACCAACCTGCATCGAAGATATCGTTGAACTCATCATTCTTAGCGATATCCTTAATCTGTTTACCGAGTTCTTGTTGTTTTCTACTAGCAACGTCTTCCTCAGTGAGTTCTCTGTTTTCGTTGTTGTCGGTTAGAGTCATACTCTTACTACCTATCTGTGAAGATGTTACGGCAACCTTCTTGATTAGGTTAGCTAGTTGCACACCTGAATATGCATGTACTACAGTATCAGGAGAGCCAGTAAATTCAGCCAACATTTGGTCGTTAGCTTCCTTACCGATTCCTAAAGCAACCTTTAATGCGAACTTGTACCAACTGTTTGCATTCAACCTCTTTAGACCAGCCTTGTAATCATCAGTAGGATAACCGTCAGTCATGAGGAATATTACAGGTGCAAATGACAACGATGGAGAGTTCAAGAAGTTGTTTCTTGACATCTTAACGGAAAGCTCAGTGAAAGCCTCGCCCATGTCTGTGATACCGTTAGCAGTCAATCTGCTCCACTCGAACTGCTCAATAGAGATAGGTTCGGAGTACATCCAACCACAACCAGTAGAAAACTTTAATACTGCAATCTTAACGTCAGTGTCAGCCTCACCGATTCTTCTAATCTCAGGGATTAGCTCTTCCATTGCGGTGTTAAGTTCACCAATTTTAGTTCCTTTCATAGAACCAGAAACATCTATCAAAAAGAAAAGTACAAGACTTCTCTTAGAAACACCAGTAGAACCTAGTGGGTCATCATCATCTAGATAATTTTGATTATTCACAAAATCATTCATTTAAAAATTTCTCCTTTGTAAAATAATATGGTACTCATGTATGAGACTTTAATCAGTTTTACTAACTATGTTAGCCCCTACGTCACCGAAGTCAATCTCTAAGCCGTTCCAAATAGGGAAAGCACTTCCGCTGTTGACCTTTTTAAACTCACCGTTAGGAATCTTAACCGACCATGTGACGTTTGAAAGGTTTCTAAAACCGAATACACCCTTATGAATCTTATTTTCGATAACCTCACCAACTACCGTGTTGAAATCATCGGAAAGCTTAGAAATATCACATAGGTATAACTTAGAACCTTGATATACTGGTATATCGTAGTTGCCTTTGCTAAGGTGTAATGAGAAATACTCTGCACCACACTTTGGACACTGATAGTTACCATTAGGTAATCTCTTAAAGGTGGATGCGTAAGTAGTTCTACCACATACACAGTTTAGTATCTCTGACCTTAGACGGACAAATAGTTTTTGCCATTCGTTCTCTATAGGTCTTCTGTTAGGATTTTTGATACCCTCAGTAAATAGTTTAGTAAAGCAATCTCTAATGTAGTCAGGGTATATTCTCCAAAGCTTGATAACATTATCGTGTACACCAGGGACAGGTCTGTTAGTGTCGTTATCGGGGTCGTATACGAACACAGCGTCTTTGCCGTAGTGTAGGAACTCAGCCTCTTCGGTTAGACATACGCTCTTGACTACCTTTTCACCCTCTAATGGGTCGCCCCTAAATAGAAGTTTGAACAGTACTACACCTAAAGAGTACTTGTCGGTTTGAACATCAGGCTTAGCTAGACCACGTACAACTTCAGGAGCCATGTAACCAGGTTTACCACCTATACCGAAGTTGTAACCCTCAGGAGCGATGTTATCGCAGTCACACACGAGAACGTCACCAGTTTCAGTGTTGATAAAGAAACCACCGTCGTTCAAGTCTTGATAGCTCTTACCAGCTCTATGTAGTTGTCTAAACGCATTTATTATGTTTATAGCGGAGTTCACCATAGCAAACAGACTCTTAAACTGAACGTCAGTCTTGAGGGCTTTACCAGTAGCTCTATCTGTGGAGATTTTGTACATATTTAGAATATCCACAAAAGAGTCGTAACCCTCTGGCTTTAACTCCATGATATAACCGAAACTATTATCTTCACCGGACTTAGTCATAAACATAGGCCATAGGAACTTATCACTAGGAGAACCGTCACTAATATTAGAAGCTATGTTTCTTTTAAAGGCACTCAAGTTGTGCATCTTGTCGACATCGTACCACTTTAGAGCGTACTTCTTTCCGTTGATGTCTACCAAATATACTATACCTTGACCGCCTCTGCCAAGTTCCTTAATAACTTTAGCCGAACCACCGTATTCCAGTTCGACTGTGTCGTCCGTCTTAAATTCTATCACAAATTATCCCTCCAAATTCTAATATGTTAGTTATGCTAATCGATTAATCTATCCTATTAATTTAAAGGTAATGCCGTTAGCTTGGCAATACTTGTGAACATAAGAGTATTCCACGCATTCAACAATCACGTTGGAACAGTAGTTGAAAACATCCTCACCGATATACTTTACACTGTCGGGAATATGTATCATGCCCAAGTTTTCGCAACATGAAAAGGCGGATGCTCCTATACTACCAACGGTTTCAGGAATGGTAATACTCTGTAAGTTTTCACAGAATTGGAAAGTACCCTCTTCTATAGAGATTACACCATTTGGAATGTCTATAGAAGTCAACTTGGTACAGCTCTCAAAAGCTGATGCCTTGATAAATCTCAAACTGCTAGGCAAATTCACCGTGGAAAGTTTGCTACAGTTTGAAAACGCATACTCACCTATAGCCACAACGCCCTCAGGGATGGTTATGGACTTTAGGAAACTAAACTCATCAAAGGCGAAACCCTTAATGGCAGTATAACCACTCGGGATTTCTACTACACCTTTGATTCTATACTTCATAGCATCGGAGGCAGTGAAAATTTTAGTTTCTTTTTCTGCACCCTTAGCCTGTTCTTTTTCATCACCTTTTGAGCGACTCTCTTTAGGTTTTTCTTCCTCCAACTTTTCCTCGATGATTTCAACATCGTCTTGTACTGGTGCGACTGCGTAATCCCAACCTAACATATAGGTAACGGATTCTAGTATGAAATCTATCGCATTACTGGATAGGAACATCTCCCTCTCCATGAACTCACGAGCTTTGACGATGGCTGACTCTTGGTCTGCTACCTCCTTAGAGAGTGCATCAACTATACCGTTCTCTATGGCAGAAGTCAACAAACGTCTCTCCTTGTCGTACTCTGGGATGTAGTCTCTTAGGATAGAGACGAACCTCTGCTTATCTCTAATAGTTTCAACGCCGAAAGTGGTGTAAATTTCTTTAAGAGCGTTCATAACATGGACAGTATCTTTAGCTTCTTCACTTGTAGATGGAGTTTTGCAGTAAGGACAAGCCCTTAGATTACTTGCAAATTGTTTACCACAGTTTGTACAACGTGCCATAAAATTACCTCTTTCATAAAATATGGTTATGCTTTAGTTTTCTGTCTAATGATGTTCTTAACTTCGTCTGAGATGTAGTCGCAATCTTGGAAAGCGTTCTCACCGATAGTTTGAACCGTATTAGGTATATTTATATCCTTTAGGTTTAGACAGTGTGCAAACGCCATAGTCTCGATAACTTCAAGACCTTGTGGCAATGCTATTTGACTCATACGACCACAATGTGCAAACGCATTTGAACCGATAACCTTTAAGGTTTTAGGAATACGTACATCTCTTAAATTTCTGCAACCGCCAAAGGCGAAGAAACCTATTTCAGTCAATGTAACAGGTAAACTTATCTTGGTTAGGCTTGTGCAATATGCGAACATATTACTTTCGAGTTTGAGCATCTCATTCTTGAAACTAACCTCTTTCAAACCTGAACAGTTATAGAACACCCATGAACCCAAATGCTGTACACTACTTGGGATGGTTATGGAAGTCAAGCTAGTACAGTCACGGAAAACCTTTTCACCGATATATGTTACACTATCAGGGATTTCAATCTCTTCCAATGCGTGACAGCCTATAAAAGCTCCATCATCGATAGTCTTGACACTGCTAGGTAATACTACTTTTCTAGGGATTCCACAGTATTCTAAAGCACGTCTACCGATGGTCTTTACAGTTCTAGGGATTTCTACGACCTCATCATAACCACTATAGTGTAGCAAGATACCATTACCAACTATTAAGAACTTGTCATGATTATCTTCGAGCCAAGCAGTACCCGTGAAAGCCTCCTCACCGATGTAGGAGATACTAAACGGAAACTTAATCTTGCTCAAGTTCTTGCAGTTGTTGAAAGCGTACTTGCCTATCTTTTCGACACCCTCAGCCATTGCGATGCTAGTTAGACTGCTACATTCATAGAATGCACACTCACCGATGGATTGCAAACCACTAGGAGTAGTAACTTCGGATAGATTTTGACAACCATAAAAAGCGTAATCGCCTATGGTGGTTACTGTGTCTGGGATAGCTACGCTTTTCTTGCCACTTGGACACATTAAGAGCGTTTGAACATTTTTGTCGTAAAGCACACCGTCGATAGTTTTGTATTCTAGATTGTTCTTGTCAACTTCGATGCTGTCTAGTGCAACACAGCCTACGAAAGCCATCTTGCCGATAGATTGTACGTTCTTGGAGATTACTGCACTGTTCTTTTCCTTGGATAGTAACTTTCTCAACATGAAAAGCAACCTAACTATCTTGTTGCCCCCAGCGGAGTTCACAGTTGAAAGGCTGTCACAGTCTTCAAAAGCACGTTCACCTATAGAAACCACGCTCTCAGGGATGTTTATGCTAGTCATAGAACTACAGCCACTAAAAGCACCTTTACCTATAGCGGTAACATTACCAGGGATGACTACTTTTTCTTGGTCATCATCGTTGACAGTTTTTTCAATAACGCCATCTTTTATTTCAAAATTCATAAAAATTCCTCCATAAAAATCCTCCATAAATTTTTTAGGTGCGGAAATCCACCACCCAAAGTGGTGAGAGGAGCACCAGTAGTTGCATATATTTGTGTAGACCAATCCCCATAAGAAAAGCCTACGACTTTAAACATACCCTATATGCTAGGTAACGTTGTCTAAAGTTTTGCTACATTTAACGCAAGTCCGATACAATCCCATGTGGTTGCATGGTAGAACGTTCAATGAGCGTCCATAAGAATATCGAATTGGCATTATATTTAAGTAGTCGTGACCGTTCGAGCAGTTTTTGGGTTAAAACATCAAACTTTTCGGACAATCTAATCCTATAATAATATTATAACACAATAATTTCCCTTTTGCAACTACATTTTTGCAATTTGTATAGAAAAAAATGGTGACACACTATGACATAATCGTTAAAATACACGATTTTCAAAGCGTACCACCTAAAAATATATATTTTCACCTAAAAATGTTTCACCGAAAACTTTTACAGTTTGGATTAATCCTCATCCCCTGCCTTGATGTTGTATATCGGTTTTACGATGTCAAGTACTTCCACAGTCGGCTCGATGTTACCCAAAATATCGTTGATAGACTTGTACGCCATAGGGCATTCATCCAACGTAGAACTGTTGATTGACGTCGAATAGATACCTTGCATCTGTTTTTTAAACTCCGAGACGGTAAAGGAATTTTTCGCCTGTGAACGGGACATCAAACGCCCAGCCCCATGCGGTGCTGAGAAGTTCCAATCAGGATTGCCCTTACCCACACAGATTAGACTTCCATCACGCATATTTATAGGAATTATCAACCTTTCGCCGAGCTGTGCCGAGACTGCACCCTTACGTAAAATCATATTTTCGGTATCAATATAGTTGTGAATCGTGCTGAACTGCTCCACTACATGGAATTTCATACCTTTAACTATTTCGTAGATTATAGCCTGACGGTTCACGAGTGCAAACTCTTGTATAATTTTCATATCGTGAATATACCTGTCGAAAAGTTCGTCACTTACGTAAGCGAGGTGTTTCGGCACTGATGTACTCTTCGTATACTTCATGGATTTTATCGTCTTTTCAATCTCTTTCTGTCGCCCTTGAGATTTTAGGTCAGCTATCACCTTTTGAACATCCTCATAGGAGCAATGGTTCAACTGATTGTACGCCTCTTCTTGATAATACTTAGCCACTTGCAATCCCAAGTGCCTCGACCCAGAATGCACCACCAAATATATTTTGTCATCCGAACCTTTGTCAACTTCTATAAAGTGGTTGCCACCGCCCAACGTCCCGATACTCCGCTCCGCCTTGATGGCGTTGATGTGTTCAAAACAGTAAAGCTGTTCTATACGAGTCTTGTCTACGAATTTATGGGCTTTATCACGAATATTAAATCCCATAGGTACGCTATTTCGGATGACATTGTCAAGTTTCATCGGCTCGATATGCTTTTCTTTCAACACAACGGTTTCCATACCGCACCCGATGTCCACACCTACGAGGTTAGGCACTATATTTTTAGAAGTTATGGTCATAGTCGTTCCGATGGTGCAACCTGCCCCCGCATGAACGTCTGGCATCATTCTGATGTTTTCGCCTTGCGTGAACTCTTGGTTGCAAAGCTCGATAATCTGTCGAATGCTGTCCTCATCTATAACGTCAGTAAACACTTTTGCAGAGTTAAATTTTCCGTTTAAAGTCAACATAGTTTTACCTCCATTCGTAAACGTGTGCATATAACAAAAGAATCCCAACACCATAGGCATCGAGATTCTTGAACAGCTCCCCAAGTTGGACTCGAACCAACGACCCTGCGGTTAACAGCCGCATGCTCTACCGACTGAGCTATTGAGGAATATGCAAAAGTGTCGGCATCGATTTATCTTCCCAGGTCGTCGCCAACCAAGTATTTTCAACGTTA
>CAZWRW010000053.1:0-8684 GCA_964636465.1 uncultured Ruminococcus sp.
TTCATGGTGGACTTAACTAAGTACCTCCTAGTTAGAGAGTATTAAAACTTAACCCAGTTTGAAAATATTTTGTAGGGAACGGGCTGTGACCGTTCCTAAATTTGCCGAAGGCAAATCATTTACATATTGTGTATAAAAGTCAATCAAGCTCCGCTTGATTCTGAGGAATGGTCACAGCCCATTCCCTACATGGGATTTTCAAATCTTACAGATATGCACTTTATCGAATTGGTGTTAAATTAAACTTATGGAAAGATAGGAGTTAATAGTTTTGGTATATAACGGTATAATAGTATCAGGAGTTACTGGTTGGGCGGTAGCTCAAATAATAAAGACTTGTTTGCACTTCGTGAAGTTCAAACATTTTTATGCCCAAAGGTTGATAGGTGCGGGAGGTATGCCAAGTTCTCATACTTCCATGGTGATTTCCGCACTGATTTCCGTAGCTAAAAAAGATGGCACTGCATCTACTAGTTTTGCGTTGATGTTCCTTTTTGGAGCTATAGTCATCTACGATGCTATGGGCGTTAGACGTGCTTCTGGACTACACGCTAAAGAACTTAACAAGATTAACGAATTTTTCCCAGACCTTAAAGAGTTTAAGCGTGACGAATTTAACCCAAAAGGTAAAGACAAAAAACTTCAGGAGTATTTGGGGCATACTCCATTAGAAGTATTAGGAGGAGCAATAGTAGGTATTATAGTAGGTTCAGTAATACCTATTACAGTGTAGTATCATGGAATGTAATACTTTAGATAAGAATACTAAAGAGACTAAAACGGAGGAAAAGATTATAACCTTGAAAAATATGAAACTCCCCCAAGATGTTAAAAATTTAACTTACGCCCAATGCAATGTACTCTGTGACGAAATACGTGCCATCTTGATAGATACCGTTTCTAAAAACGGTGGACATCTAGCATCAAACCTAGGCACGGTTGAACTTACGGTTGCAATCCATAGGGCGTTTGACTCCCCTAACGATAAAATAGTTTGGGACGTTGGACATCAAACGTATACACATAAACTTCTCACTGGACGTTACAGTAAGTTTAACACTCTTCGTAAGGAGGGCGGTATTTCGGGATTTCCTAAGCCTAACGAAAGCGAACACGATAGCTTTATCAGTGGACATAGTAGTACTTCCATATCGTTAGCGTGTGGTATGGCTCAGGTCATGAAGTTGAACGGTAACTCTAAAAACTATGCAGTAGCCATCATTGGGGATGGTGCATTGACTGGTGGTATGGCTTATGAGGGTCTAAACAACGGTAGTAACGGCAATGAAGATTTAAATCTAATCATCATACTAAATCAAAATGATATGTCCATCTCACCAAACACCGGCGGACTTGCTGACTATCTAAACAGTGTACGTCAACGTGAGGGTTACGTCAATACTAAGTTGGCACTCCAAAAGAATCTAGATAGGTCTAACATTGGGAAAGGTGTCAAGAATTTCATGTCACGTTCCAAGAACGCAATAAAGGGTGCATTCTTAGGTGAAAACATCTTTGAGGCGTTAGGATATATCTATATTGGTATAGTAGACGGTCACAATATAGAGGCTATCGAGAACGCTCTAAACATTGCGAAGTTGTATCATAAGCCGGTAGTAGTCCATGTGCATACCACCAAGGGCAAGGGATACTATCCAGCTGAAAAGAATCCGAACCTATACCATGGTATCTCAAGTTTTGATATCCTAACTGGAAAACCTACTAATCAATGCACAGGAGTTACATTTTCTAAAGCGTTCGGTAAAAAGATGGTCGAACTAGGTGAAAAGGATTCAAAAGTCTGTGCCATAACCGCTGCTATGGGTGAAAACACTGGTCTATCAGAGTTTAGGAAGAAGTTTCCTAACCGTTTCTTTGATGTCGGTATAGCTGAACAACACGCCGTGACGTTCGCTAGTGGTATGGCATCTATGGGGATAGTTCCAGTATTTGCGGTGTATTCTACATTCTTACAGCGTTCGTATGACCAAATCATCCATGATGTAGCCATAGCAGAAACTCATATAGTATTAGCCATAGATAGGGCGGGTATCGTAGGAGAAGATGGCGAAACTCATCAAGGTATCTTCGATGTGGCTTTTTTGAGCAACGTTCCAAACTGTGTGATATACTCACCATCAAGCATTGATGAGTTGAACGTATGTTTAGAAAAGTCAATCCATGAGGAGCAAGGCTTAGTATGTGTTAGATATCCAAGGGGCGTAGATAACAGTACCTATCCCAAGGGTGAATTTGCGGAATATTCGTTAGAAAAACACATAGGAGCTGAAACTCTCCTAGTGACGTATGGTCGTACTTATGAAGCTTTATACCAAGCCACCGCTAAGCTTAACGGTGACTATATCTTCTGTGACCTTTTAAAACTTACGAAGATTTTCCCAATACCTAAAGATTCTATCAAGTGTGCTTTAGGTTACAAGAGGGTAATCTTCTTTGAAGAGGGCATACAGAGTGGCGGTCTAGGTGAACATTTCTTATACGAATTGGTTACTCATGGCTATCACGGTGATTTTAAACTCTCCGCAATAGATGGTTTCGTGTATGCAGGTTCTGTTGAGAGCTGTCTCGCTAGATACAACCTAACTTCCGAAACTATGTACAGCTTAGTAAAAGAAACTACTAGAAAGGGTGTGAAATCCAATGAGAGCTGACGTATATCTATTTGAAAACGGTTATACTAAGAGCCGACAATCTGCTAAGAATCTCATAACTGAAGGCAGACTTCTGTTAGATGGTAAACCTTGTACTAAGCCATCTTTTGAAGTTCCTGACGGTACTACTATAGAAATCGTTGGGGATGAGCCTAAGTATGTAGGTAGAGGTGGTATCAAGTTAGACACCGCCATAGAAGAGTTCAACATCACGTTGGAGGGTTACACCTGCATAGACATAGGAGCATCCACTGGAGGATTCACCGACTGTATGCTACAACACGGAGCTATTAAAGTCTACGCCGTGGATGTGGGTCACGACCAATTGGACAACAAACTACTTTCCGATAACCGTGTAATTAACCTTGAAAAGACCAACATCCGTGAGGTGGACTTGTCTACGTTTGACCACTCCCCTGTGGACTTTATCTCTGTAGACGTTTCGTTTATAACGTTGAAGTTGGTACTTCCAAAGGTTTTAGAACTCTTAAAGTCTGGTGGAAGAGCTGTCACGCTTATCAAGCCACAGTTTGAGGCTGGTAAGAGTAATCTAAATAAGCATGGTGTCGTGAAATCCGAAAAGGTTCGCAAGATGGTCGTGAACGAAATCATGATGTTTGCACAATCTTTAGGGTTTACAGTTTTGGGTGTGTGCCAATCCCCGATAACTGGTTCAAAAGGCAACGTTGAATACTTAATGTACGTTTCCAAGGAAATCTCATAGGTTTGAAAATCCTGTGTAGGGAACGGGCTGTGACCGTTCCGCAATTTTGCAACGCAAAATTGAATCGTCGAATTCATGTTTGAATAACATGGGGTTATAAGGAGTGATAAATTTATGAAAGTTGCAATCTTTCACAACTCACAAAAAAACGATGCCGATGTGTGTGCCTTAAAAGTGGCTGACATCCTAAACTCGTTAGGTGTAGAGGTCTTCGCTGACTTCGATAGACAAGACTTCTACCAGTCAAAAAGTTTTGTGAAGTTTGGTAACTTCTCAGACGTTGCCAAAACTTCCGACGTGGTGGTGGCTATCGGTGGGGATGGCACGATACTACAGTGTGCAAAGTACATCTTCGGTAGCGATACCAAACTGTTAGGAGTAAATACTGGACACTTAGGCTTTATGGCATCGGTGGAGGTTTCCCAACTCAATTCATTGGAAAGGCTTATCACTGGCGAATATGACGTAATCCCTAGAATGTTGTTGAAAGTCTCAACCAGTGACGGTCGTACCTTTGAAGCTCTCAACGACGTTTCAATCATGAGGGAGTACTCACGTATCTTTGACTTTTCAGTGAAACTTAACGATTTCACTATGGGCAACTATCGTGCGGATGGTATAATATTTAGTACTCCTACAGGTTCGACGGCTTATTCACTGTCGGCAGGAGGGTCTATCATTGAGCCGGATGTACAGTGTATCGAAATGGTTTTAGTCTCTCCACACCTTTTGGGAGTCCGTCCGATGGTGTTCTCTCCAGAAAAGAGGTTGACTTTTTCACACACTTGCACTGAAAACGATATATTCTTTTCAGTGGATGGCAACCCACCTATAAAACTTAGTGCAAACGTCGAAATGGTTGTGGAGAAGTCTCAAAACACCATAAACATCATCGATATGATGAGTAACACTTTCTACAAAAAGTTAAACAAGATTAGACTATAATTTAATTAATGCAAATCCACGTTAATGAGGAGTGATTTTTTTTGAAGAAGAAACGTCAAGACGCACTTAGAAACATTATTGAAGAACACGAAGTTTCAACCCAAGGTGAATTACAAAGGTTACTCTTAGAACAAGGCTTTCATGTAACACAAGCCACAATTTCAAGAGACATCAAGGAACTTCAAATTTTAAAGCACCACCTATCCAGTGATGGTAAGTATGTGTATGCCATCGGGGATAGGGGTAAATCTCACACGTTGACCAAGAAGAAACAACCTATAATTTTGAACGGTCTAACTTCCTATGTGGATTCCGTGGGCAACATGGTGGTGATTAAGTGTCATACAGGTATGGCACAGGCGGTTTGTGCATCCATAGATGATATGAGATTCTTAAACGTAGTGGGTACTATCGCTGGTGATGATACTATCTTCATACTTATGCGTAGCGAAGAAACCGCTCTTGAATTTGTTGAAATGTTCAAGCAAAGGTTTGTTAATTAAAGGGGGAAATCTGTGTGTTGTATGAGCTGTACATAGAAAATTTAGCAGTAATCAAATCGGCAAGGATACCGTTTTCTAAAAGTTTCAACGTGTTCACTGGTGAAACTGGAGCAGGTAAGTCTATATTAATCAATGGCATTAATAGTATTTTAGGTCAAAGGATGTCTAAAGATATAGTTCGTACAGGCGAAAAGAAAGCCTCTGTGACGGCGTTGTTCACCAACTTAGATGATTCTATCTGTGAAAAGCTGGACGAGTTAAACGTCTCACATGAGGAAAATATGATTACCATCACTAGAGAAATCTTAGCAGATGGCGGTAGTGTCGGTAGGATAAACTCTAGAGCGGTAGCAATCTCTGTATTGAAAGAGGTCGGACAACTGTTGGTAAACGTCCATGGACAGCACGACAACCAAACACTTCTAAATTGTGAAAACCATCTGCAAATAGTTGACGACTTCGGCAGTGATGATACACTGTTATCCAGTTACAAGGATGCTTTTAAAAGGTTGCAATCCATAGCACGTAAGCTTGGCGAATTGAAAAAACTTCAAAAGGATAGACAAGAACGTCTACAGTATCTAAATGCAAAGGTTGCTGAAATCGGTGAACTTGAACTTATCCCCAATGAGGACGACGATTTGGAAGACGAGTATGTACTCTGTTGTAATTCCGAAAAGGTCATCAACGCCTTGGATAGTGCGTACAGATTAGTCAACACGTTGGACAACTCCGCTATGGAGAATGTACTACAGGCGAAAAACGACATCGAACGTTACACCGACTTAATGCAAGAAGTTTCACCTCTATGTGATAGGCTATCCGCAAGTTATATAGAACTTAAAGACATCTCGGAAGAACTGTTGACCCTCTCAAACTCCATAGATTTAGACCAATCTAAGTTAGAATCGTTGGCTAAACGTAGGCTTGAACTTAACCATATCAAGAAGAAGTACGCCATGCCATTGAACGAAATCATCAAGATGTATGAGGATTCAGTACAAGAGATTGCCACCATCGAAAGCTCCACCAGTGAGATAGATACATTAACTATCGAAAAAGACAAGGTACTCTTAGAAGTCACCGAAAAGGCTAAAGAGTTATCAGCTTATCGAGAAGGTATCGCAAAACGTTTTGAAGAACGTGTCGCTAATGAGTTAAAGTTCTTAAATATGCCTAACGTACAGTTTAAAATATCTCATGAAGTCGGAAAACTCACGGTGAACGGCATGGATACTATGGAGTTTTTAATCTCTACTAACTTAGGAGAACCTCCGAAACCCATCGCTAAGATAGCATCAGGTGGTGAACTCTCTAGAATTATGTTAGCTCTAAAGAACGTCATAGCCGATAAAGACAACATCCCAACGTTGATTTTTGACGAAATAGATACTGGTGTCAGTGGCAAGACTGCTCAAAGGATAGGTATCAAGTTGAAAGAGATTTCAAAGATTAGGCAAGTAATCTGTGTAACGCACCTAACTCAGATAGCTATAATGGGCGACAACCATCTACTAATTGAAAAGGGTGTGCAAAATGATAGGACTTCCACCACGGTCACTCAACTTGATTTTGACGGCAGAGTGAATGAAATCGCTAGGATTATGAACGGCGAAAATCTCACGGATACGGCTATTAAAAACGCTGTGGAACTCTTAAACAGTGCAAGTTCTATGTGATAAATCAATAATGTAGAAAGGATTCTTATGGTAATAAACTATTTTTTGAATACCAAATACCTCAATAGTAACTTTTCAGTGCCTAATGCGGTTGTGGATGAGTTTATAGTATCTGCGGATGGCAACGCCCTAAAGGTACTTTTGACTATCTTGAGAAACACTCATGAAGTGCCATCCGTTGAGCAACTTGCACTACAGTTGGGAATATCATTGGAAAGCGTAAACGAGGCTCTAAAGTTTTGGTCGGACAATAAGGTTATCACGATAGTTGACAGTTCTACTAAACTTTCCAACTTTAAAAACTATAAATCGGAGCTGTTGCAACCTAGTGTAATCTTGCAACTATCCGAGGATGACCAAAATATCAAAGACATTCTGCACATGGCTGAAAAAATTGCTGGTGGTGTTAGGCTATCCCAATATGAGATGAGCAGTCTAATTTCGGCGTATAACTACTTGGGAATGCCTAAAGATGTCATCTTAGCGTTATATTCGGATTGCAAGTTCAACAACGTAAACATGAAAAGTTTTGATAGTATCATATCCAATTGGGCTTCGTTAGGGGTGAACTCTCTTGACGATGCTAACAAGTATTTGAACTCCGAAACCTACGGCAGAGAAGTCGCAAGGATTTTTAAGTTACAATACCTTTTACCATCACAGAAAGATTTGGTCGCCTACTGGAACGCTCAGGACTTCCCAATTGAACTGGTGCAGTATCTTTACGATAAGTTTTCTAAAACTGGTGATGGTAAAGGTGGAGTATCAAAAAAGGCGAACATCAGGTATATTAACGCAATAGTCTGTGATTGGATTGCCAACGGAATCAACACGATAGAAAAGGCTCAAAGTTACGAAAATAACAGGATATCTAAATCAGGAAAAGTCGTCAAGGATACGAACGACAAACCTAGCTACGATTTAGAAGAGTACATATCAAACCTACACAAATACTATTAGATTTGATGTAATCTCATGCTGTTGCATGGAAATATTAGAAAGGGGGAAATTTCTTGAATCAACAGGTTATAGATAAAGCCATCCGAATGCTGGAAGATATGAAGACTGAAAACTTAAAACGTCACAATAGCAAAGTTGCTGAGATTGAACAAAAAGTTCCGAGGATTGCAACCTTGAGGAATAAACTCAACACGGTTAGTCGTGAGATTGCTCTAGTATCGTTTGGGGGTTACAGTGAGGAAGAGTTCTCCGCTAAGGTACAAGAGATAAAGTCCGCTAATTTGGCAACTCAACAAGAAATTTCTAGATTGCTAGTGGAAAATGGGTTTCAAGAAGACGACTTAAAGTTAAAGTATCATTGTCCAATGTGCAGGGATACTGGTTTCAAAAAGGATGAAAACGGTCTAGAACTCAATCAATATTGTGATTGTCTTTTGGATATCGTTAAGAAGTTTAGTAGTCAACAGATTAGCATAAAGTGCAACCTCGATAGCTACAGGTTTGATAATTTCAACGTATGTTCTCCAACGCTAAGCGATATCGAACCGTGTTTGAAAAATGGCAACAAAACCATCCGTGAACACATGATAGAGGTTGTACAAAACTGTGAAAACTACGCTAGAGACTTCCAAATATATCATGATGACCCATCACAAAATCCTGATAGCATACTAATATACGGCAGGACTGGTTTGGGTAAGACACATATATCCTTAGCCATAGCCGGTAAAGTTTTGAGTAAAAATTTCAATGTAGTGTACACATCCGCTTTGGAACTGTTTAAAAAACTCTCCGATGAAGAGTTCAAACTATCTACCCACGAAACTTTGGACACCGTCCTCGAAACTGACCTATTAATCATAGACGACCTTGGCACAGAAATGGATAACAAATTTTATACTTCTATGTTGTACAACATAATAAACAGCAGGTTTATGAACGATAGACTTCCTATCATCATAAGTACGAACCTATCGCTAAGCGAACTTGAAAGCAAGTACAACGAAAGAATACTCTCTAGAATACTCTCCTATCGACAGATGGAGTTTTTCGGGAAAGATTTTAGAAACTCTGCTCACAAAGCTGATGAGCTACATCGTAAAACTTTTTTATGATATATTGTATTTTCATACGGAACGACATCAAAATCGTTCCGCAATTTTTATCGATTTATCCGATTTTGTGTAACGCTCATGTAACG
>CAZWRW010000054.1:0-8648 GCA_964636465.1 uncultured Ruminococcus sp.
ATTAATAATTGTTTTAATATTTTTTGGAGGTTTTTGTACATTATGATAGACTGTCATACGCACACCAACAACTCCCCAGACGCTGAAAGTTCTCCGCTGGAGATGGTGCAACAAGGTATTAGTTTGGGCTTGGATGTTATGGCTATCACTGACCATTGCGAGGTCAATATGTGGTATCCTAAAGAACATTACAAGCACACTTTCGATTATGACGACTACAACCACGCTGAGGTTTTGAAAAAATCCATAAACGACAGTACCAAGCTTAAAAATGAGTTTAGGAATGAGATTACTATCCTAACCGGTGTGGAACTGGGTCAAGCGTGTATGGATTTCAACCTTGCCGAAAAGATTATCTCTCGTGATGATTTGGATTTCGTGATAGGTTCGGTACACCAAATAGACGGCTTCCCTGACTTTTTCATAATAGACTACGATAAGGTGGCTATAGACCATCTGTTACACGCATACTTTTTGAACGTCTTGAAACTCTGCAAATGGGGCAAGTTTGACATCTTAGGACACTTAACCTATCCTATTAGATACATCGCTGAAAAGGGCATACAAGTGGATATGTCTCAATATGATGGTATCATCGAAGAGATTTTGCAAACCGTAATAGATAAGGGTATCGGCATAGAGGTGAACTCATCAGGTTTAAGGCAAAAGTGTGGGATATCGTTCCCAACTGTTGAATACGTGCAAAAGTATAGGGATTTAGGTGGTACAGTCATCTCAGTGGGCAGTGATGCACACTCCGTAGACCAGTTAGGCAAGAACATCCAAGATTGCATAGACATGATAAAATCTTGTGGTTTTGAATACCTAACCTATTTCAAACACAGACAACCAATAAAGTATTTAATTAAATAGATAATAATCGAAATTTCATGCTATCGCATTGCGGAACGATGTGGGTGTCGTTCCCTACAAAAAAATCATGTACGCATGGAACTATAGATTTTTTCATACAGTTTTAGGAGGTTTTTCTTTTATGGACACTATTTTAAAACTTTTAAAACAGAATGCTAGACTCTCTAGTGAGGAACTCTCTAGCATGACTGGACTTTCAGTTCATGAGGTTGAACAGAAAGTCAAAAACTACGAAAAGAAAGGGGTAATCATGGGTTATAGTGCCATCCTTAACGACGAACTCGTGGACGGCGACGAAACCGTAACTGCTTATGTAGAAGTTAAGATTACTCCTCAAAAGAACATCGGATTTGATGCTATTGCTAAGACTATCGCACAGTATGACGAAGTCGAAAGTGTGACTTTAATGTCAGGGGCGTACGACTTAGCCGTGACCGTCAGCGGTACTAACGTTAGAACTATTTCGTTGTTCATATCGCAGAGACTGTCCGCCATTGAGGGCGTATTATCGACTGCCACACACTTTATACTAAAACGTTACAAGGATAAAGGTATCTGTGTAGACCAATTTAATTCAGATGAGAGAGGGTTCGTTTCCCCATGATAGATTACAGTAAGATTTTAACTAAGACCGTCCAAACGATTAAGCCATCGGGAATTAGAAAGTATTTCGACCTTGCCGAAACTATGGATAATGTTATCAGTTTGGGTGTCGGTGAGCCTGATTTCGTCACACCTTGGACGATTAGACAGGAAGCCATCCGTAGCTTGGAAAGAGGAAAGACTCACTACACGGCAAACTCTGGTTTGATACAACTTAGAAAAGCCATCTCGGATTACATTATGGCTAGGCATGGCGTAAAGTATGATGAGAATGGAGAAATTATCGTTACGGTGGGCGGTTCGGAGGCTATAGACATAGCCATTCGTGCCATGGTGAGTACTGGTGATGAGGTTCTAATCGTTGAGCCATGTTTCGTGTGTTATGCACCGCTAGTTCAAATGTGTGGTGGAGTTCCAGTCAGTATCGAGACCAAGATGGAAGACAACTTCAAGTTGAAAGCCTCCGCACTCAAAGAAAAGATTACTGACAAGACTAAACTCTTGATTTTGCCTTTTCCTAACAATCCGACAGGTGCTATCATGACTAGAGAAGACCTCGCAGAAGTCGCCGACGTACTAAGAGATACCAACATCGTCATACTTAGCGATGAGATATACTCCGAACTTACCTACGGCAGAAAACATTGCTCTATCGTGGAATTTGAGGGCATGAGGGAAAGAACTGTATACATCAACGGATTTTCAAAGGCGTTCGCTATGACCGGTTGGCGTTTGGGATACCTCTGTGCCCCTAGAGAACTTACCAAACAGATGTTGAAACTACATCAATATGGTATTATGAGTTCTCCTACGATTAGCCAATATTCAGCCATTGAGGCTCTCACCAACTGCGAAGACGAAGTCGCTAAGATGCGTGATGAGTATGATGTTCGTCGTAGGCTCGTGGTTGACGGTTTCAACAAGATGGGTCTAACGTGTTTCAATCCTGAGGGGGCATTCTATGTGTTCCCATGTATCGAAAGTACGGGGTTATCCAGTGAGGAGTTCTGCGAAAGACTAATCTATAGTAAGCGTGTGGCGGTAGTTCCGGGTAACGCTTTTGGCGAGTGTGGCAATGGATTCATTAGGGTTTCGTATGCGTATTCGCTCAAGCATCTACAGGAGGCTCTAAAGCGTATCAAGGAGTTTCTTGAAGAGCTTAAAGATAATGAATAGTTGACTCCAATTTGAAAAGTTCAGGGACGGTCACAGACCGTTCCGTACATATGGATTGTAAAACTTTACATACAGAAAGAGAGGCGGAAACTTTGGTTAGACAACTTTTGGATTTAAAAGCTCCTGCGAAAGTAAACTTGACGTTGGATATCACGGGAAAACTTGACAACGGCTATCACACACTGGAGAGCATATTCTACGAAGTGCCAATCTACGACACCTTGGCGTTGACCATCACCGACGTTCCAAACGTGGACGTTCAATGCATAACGAGGTCTAGGAACGAAAATATCCCAAGCGGTGAGGACAACATCACTTATAAGACTGCCAAGGCGTTCCTATCGGCTATTGGCGATACTACCCACGGCGTGAGCATTGGCATTTTGAAAAGTATACCATCACAGGCTGGGTTAGGTGGCGGTAGCTCCGATTCTGCGTGTGTGCTGAAGGCTCTAAACCGTGCGTTCGACTACCCTTTGAACGATGTGGAACTACTCCGTTTGAGTGCCTCACTCGGTGCAGATGTACCGTTCTTTGTACTCGGTGGAACTGCCTACGCCACAGGAATCGGAGACATCTTACAACCGTTGAGACCACTTCCAAAACTGAATATGGTAATCGTTAAGGGTTTAGAGGGTGTATCCACGCCGTTGGCATACCGCCATTTGGATGAGTTGTCAACGCTCCAACATTTGGACAACGTTTCCGCCTTGCAATGCGTAGAACGTCAAGATATCGTGGGTTTGTGCAGGTACTGCGGTAACGTCTTTGAGCAGACTCCGCTCCCAAATGAGGTGTTCGAGTTGAAAGATGCTATGCTCCAACGTGGAGCTTTATGCTCCATGATGAGTGGTAGTGGTTCGGCGGTTTTTGGCATTTTTGAGACTCCTCAACTAGCTAAATCTTGCTTTGAAACCATCAATGCACCTATGAAATTTTTGGTTTAGATTTTTAATAGTTCCACGTAACGGAATCAAATTACAGATTATCATAAACTTAGCAAAAGTATATACAATTCCACGAGAATTTAAGAAAGGAGTTTTAAGCCATGCCATCCCAAAATGTGATAGACTACTGCAACAAGGTGCGTGAGATAGTCCGTCAAAAGCACCTAATCGGATTACCGACGTGCGGGGCAGTCGAGGTACATATCAAGGAGTTTGAACCTGAGCCACTTTACATTGCAGTCAAGAACGGCACAGTTTCGGTAGAGCCTTACGAGTATCTCGACAGGGACGCTACGCTGTTTTGCGATTTGCAAACCATAAACGACATATTCAACAAGCAGATTTCCATAACGGAAGCCCTCCAAAAAAAGCGGATAATCGTGGACGGCGATGCAGAAGTGCTGTACTGTCTACAAAGAAACGTGTAAAAAATCAGCAATCAATAGATACTAGTTAATAATTTTGTACAAAAATGACCATCAGAAAATTTCTCGATGGTCGTTTTTGCAAATGTTTCGTTATTTTGATTAATCCATAGCCTTTTTGATGGCGTTTAACAGTTCGTCATACGTTTCAAAGGCAGGTAAATCTGGATTATCTTTCTTAATTTGGTCGGTACTCTTGAACAAGAATCCCGCCTTACTAGCACGAATCATGCCCAAGTCGTTGTGGCTGTCACCACTTGCGATAGTCTCGTAACCAATGGACTGCAACGCCCTAACTGTGGTGTATTTTGACTTCTCAACACGCATTTTGAAACCGGTAATTTCGCCATTGTCAGCAACCTCCAACGTGTTGCAGAAGATGGTTGGATAACCTAACTTAGCCATAAGTGGCGTAGCAAACTGTGTAAAAGTATCACTAATTATGATAACCTGTGTCAAAGAACGTAACTCATCCAAGAACTCCTTAGCACCTTGCATAGGCTCAATCTTAGCGATGGTTTCTTGAATCTCCTTGAGACCCAAGCCATGCTCCTTTAGGATGTTAAGACGATACTTCATAAGCTTGTCGTAATCAGGCTCGTCACGAGTGGTGCGTTTAAGCTCAGGGATGCCACTCGCCTCAGCGAAAGCAATCCAAATTTCGGGAACGAGTACGCCCTCAAGGTCTAAACAAACTACATACATAGTAAAATCCTCCGTAATTTTGATAATTTAACGCAAATTTCGTCAACAGAACGGCAAACGCCGTCCAAAAGTTTGACTCGCATTGCCCATTCCTATTATAACACTATGATATGACAATGTCAAGTCTTTGTTAATCAATCCCACACGATTTAAATTTAAGTATACCGCTGTTAATCGGCGTTTAGTATTGCCTTAGCCATGTCAACTGCACGTCGATTTTGTAGAACGTCATGCACACGGACGAACATACATCCGCACTGTACCGCCATGACTGAAGTTACCAAAGTACCCTCCACACGCTCGTTGGATGGCACATCTAAAGTTAAACCTATCATGGATTTACGAGAAGTTCCCAACAACATAGGGTAACCCAAATCGTTGAACTCCTCTAAATGTTTCATAACTGCGAGGTTTTGCTCCAAACTTTTGGCGAAACCTACGCCCACGTCAAGGATTATCTTTTCCTTATCAATGCCGTGGTTTAGTGCGATGTCTACACTTTCCATGAGGTCATCTTTTACATTTTTGATAAAATCCGTGTAGTTGGTGTTGTCACGATTGTGCATTAGACAACAAGGCACATCATATTTTTTTACAACGTCCGCCATGTTAGGGTCATACTTTAACCCCCAGATGTCGTTCAAAAGGTCTGCTCCAGCCTTGATGGTCTCCTCCGCAACCTTTGATTTGTACGTATCTATGGAGATAGGCACATCAAAATTTTTCTTGATAGCCTCGATAACAGGCACCGTCCTAGAAATTTCTTCCTCGTCGGAAATTTTCGTGTAGTTCGGACGGGTACTCTCACCGCCCACATCTACGATGTCTACGCCCTCTTTGAGCATCTCTTCACAATGTTTGAGTGCCAAATCTACGGTGTTAAACTTACCACCATCTGAAAAACTGTCAGGTGTGACGTTCAAAATTCCCATGATATGGGTGGTATGTTCGTCAAAATTTCTGTTGCCAATAATCATAAAACTGTTCCTTTCGTTTTGATAATAACGTCAAATTTTGTCAATAATTGATTCTGTGGTTTTTCTTGCTGTCCAACCAGTAGCACTCACGGATGGCGTGGCAATCAAAACAGTTGCGACTGAGTTTGTCAGCCTTGCTAAGCACGTCGCCAAGGGTTTCTAAGCGTTCGTGAGGTCGCCTGTGTTGGCTTATCGCTCCCAAAATGTCCCTGATTTCGTCGGGGGAATAGTCGCATTCCACAAGGATTTTTTTCGCCCTGTCGTGAGCTTGGTCGTGTGGGATTCCGTGGTAATACTCGTCATAACGTCCGATATCGTGTAGTAGTGCGGTGGCGTAAACCATCCCTTTTGAGATGTTCAAGCCGTTTTCAAGCACCAAAATGTAGGCAATTCGAGCGGTATCCAAAAGGTGATTCAAGCCGTGTTTGCAGAACGCCCTGTCAACTTCGTGAGCGTCTATGGCGTCGATACACCTTCTAAACTCCGCATTCGTGAGCAACCTGTTCACACGTTCCACAGTAAAAATCCTTTCTTTAAACGTTTTCGTGCTTTAACACACGGCGGAACGATTCAAAAATCGTTCCGTACTTCGCAAATTAACTACTTCAAAATACTTTCCTGAATCTTGAAATGCATTGGAAGACCGTTCTTCACCATGAGGTTCACGTCACCCTGTACCAATGGCAAAAAGTACTTTATAGCCTCGTCAGTTACGCCATTTTGATACTCGTTAATCCATTTTCTAGGGAAAAACTTCTCTTTGTTGGCAATCTCCTTAGCATCAACTAGCTCGACACGCACGGCATATGGCACGTTACTAATACGCTTAAACACTGCGACTTTGCCCGTCTCGCCCCTGAGCGATGCCTTTACGCCCTCCTCACCGATTAACACAGCCTCGTCAATGTCGGTCTTTGAGGCTAAGTGTGATGAACATCTCTGCATGACGTTAAGCTCGATAGAACGTACTTTACAGTGCATACTATCCCTCACGATGTTTTCAAGTCGCTTACCTACCCCCGAAAGATACTTGTGTCCGAAGTTATCCACTAGAGTTTCTGTGTTAGAATCTTCAGGGAGGTTCACGCCCTCGGATACCGCTATCACGACGGCTTTATGCCTTGCCCTCTGTTCACGAATATCTTCTAAGAACTTTTCCACAGAAAATTTGCTCTCAGGGAGGTATACTAAGTGTGGTGCAATCTCACCGTTAGCCCTCAAGACACACGTGGACGCCGTCAACCAACCTGCATGACGACCCATAATCTCAATTATAGTAACGCTATCTATGCTATACACGGAGCTATCCCTGACGATTTCTTGCACAGTGGTGGTCACATACTTGGCAGCTGAACCGAATCCCGGAGTATGGTCTGTACAACACAAATCGTTATCGATAGTCTTAGGTATACCGATAACCTTAATATCTATGTTGTTTTCCGCCATGTACCTTGAAAGTTTTTCAACAGTGTCCATGGAATCGTTGCCCCCGATGTAAAAGAATGCTCCTATACGTCTCTTCTGTAGATTGTTGGCTATCTTTTGATAGGTTTCGAGGTCTTCCTCAACGTTCTTGAGCTTATACCTACACGAACCTAACACCGTGGATGGTGTCTGTTTTAAAAGTTCCATGTCCTCTGTGGAAGTTATGAGTCTCTTTAAGTCTACACAACTATCGTTTATAACTCCCTCGATACCGTTCACGTATCCAAATACAGCACCTATGTCTTCTTTAGCCTCCAACGAAGCCTTAAACACTCCCACTAACGATGCGTTTATCGCACAAGTAGGCCCTCCTGATTGTGCTACTGCTACGTTCATCATGTGTTATGCACCCCTAACTAAAAATTTCTTGATGACTTTTCGTAATCACTCTATGTTTTCAGTATAACATATTTACGAACTTTTTTCAATATCTAAATGCCTATTTGTTTGTGATTTTTGTATCAAAAAATCAAGTATCTGTGAGAAATTAAAAATCCGATGTAGGGAACGACTCCCATGTCGTTCCGCAATTTTGCAACGCAAAATTAAATCATCGAATTAACGTTAATATTATTAGTATTTCAATTGACCCAAAAGGTATTTTTTAAGTATGATTAAATCTATAGCGTTGACTACGCCGTTCTTGTTCACATCGAGGTCATACTTTTGACGTAGTTCCTCATCGGAAAGGGTTGCATTAGTGATTGCTGTAGTCGTCGTGATAGGCTCTGTGGTGGTCGTGATGTTTTCTGTAGTAGTTGTGGTAGTGGTCTCTGTGGTCACTGATGTGGTAGTCGTAGTAGTCACTGTAACGTCGTCTTCCTGAAGGTCATCCGAAGTACAGAACAATTGATAGTAGTACGTCTTGTTATCTTCCACATAGACACCCACGCCCATGTATTCGTACGCCGTAGATAGCATATTGCTGTTCTGACGGTCACTGATTTTCATCTCACTTATGGCATACGCAGGGGAATCGTAGCCGACACCGCCCCAGTATGTATTTTGACTATAAGTAAACGTACTGATGTTGTTTTCTACAAAGATTGAGTTGTAGTAACTATTGCTTGAACCTCTTGTGAGATAGTTTCCGCCTGTGATTTCCTTAGCACGAGTGTTTGCCATCTGTTGCATGATAGCACAAGTTTTAAATGGTTTTAGACCATTTTCAGCACGATAAGCGTTCACAAGGTTGAACATCTCTGTAGCCTTTTCGGATTCTGTGGTGGTATCTGCGGAGACCTCAATTTGAGTGCCAACCTCAGATTGTACTTCTACTACGCATGGTATACACAAGGTCAACGCCATTGCGAAACTTAAAACTTTCTTGAACATGATTATCCTCCCTTAATTCTACGGACACTTTGTATCCAAAATGTGTATATCTAGTTATGTTTTACCTCTTAATTGTACCACATTATCCTAGGGTTGTCAATACGCATCGAAGTGTTGGAAAT
>CAZWRW010000055.1:0-8596 GCA_964636465.1 uncultured Ruminococcus sp.
TAATCAGTAATCTTAGCACTTTCCATGGTAGTCTTAACGAGGTCAAGAGCCATTACGTAGTACTCATCACCGACTTTTACTAGAGTGTAATCATACTCAGGACCAAGGCAGATAGCCAAGTTACCTGGGATAGTCCAAGTAGTAGTAGTCCAAATTACGAAGTAGATGTTCTTAGTATCTATACCAGTCTTAGCGAATACGCCGTTATCGTCAACCACGTTGAACTTTACATATATAGAGTAACATGGGTCGTTAGAGTATTCAATTTCAGCCTCAGCGAGTGCTGTGTTACAGTCAGGACACCAATATACAGGCTTTAAGTCCTTGTACATATACTTAGCCATCTTGCCGAACACTTCAACTTGACGAGCCTCATACTCTGGACGAAGTGTTAAGTAAGGTCTATCATACTTACCGATACTACCTAAACGCTTGAACTGTTGCATTTGACTATCTACGTGCTTTAGAGCGAACTCCTTACAGTGTTTTCTAAGTTCAACTGGTGGGATTGCTCCGTTCTCTACACCGATAGATTTCATAGCTTTTAACTCGATAGGTAGTCCGTGAGTATCCCAACCTGGAACGTATGGAGCTTTAAAGCCACTCATATTCTTCTGCTTGATGATAAAGTCCTTTAGAACCTTATTTAATGCAGTACCCAAGTGTATAGAGCCATTAGCATATGGAGGGCCATCATGTAGAATATAGGATGGCTTACCCTCATTTTTAGCCATAATCTTGTCATATAGTTTTTGGTCTTCCCATTTTTTAAGGGTATCGGGTTCTCTCTTAGGCAAGTTTCCACGCATAGGGAATTCTGTCTTGCCAAGGTTAAGGGTTGAATTATAATCTTGTCCCATTTTAAAAAATTCTCCAATCTTAGTAGGGAACGTCTAACGACGTTCTCTACAGTTTAATATACACGTACATATGTTCGATATTTATTCCATGATGTCACGTTGTGAAACGCAAAATTGAAATATCGAACGTGTGTTATGTTAAGTTATTTCTTAGCAGTTTCAGTAGAAACTTCTTCCTCGTCCTCTATATCGTCGAAGTCGTCGGATTCGTCTTCGTCAGTATCAGGCATAGAGGATATGAGTTCCAAATGAACTTTGTACATATCGAAAAGCTCTTTTTTGAAGTTGGACACTGTCTCTTGAACGTTGGTAAGGTGTTTTTCCTCAGCCTCGATTTCGCCACGGAGTGCATCAACCTCTTCTTCAGCAGAAGATACAGCGTCTCGAATCAACTGTTCAGCTTGTGAGTTCGCACGGCTGATAATCTCATCCGACTTCTTCTTAGCATCGTTGATAGTCCTATGACCTACCTTTTTAGCATCCAATAGAGCTTCCTTGACAGCTTCTTCATCTTGGCGGTATTCTCTAACCTTGTCGGCTAAGATTTGTAACTTCTTAGTGAGTTCTGCGTTCTCCTTTTCAAGATTAGAAAATTCAGTAGCCACGGAAATTAAGTATTCGTCTACGTCTTCAGGTTTGTAACCGAAAGACACCTTTTCAAAGTTTTGAGAACTAATATCATTAGAGTTCATAAATCAAATCACCTCATATATTTACAAATATTTCTTAATTACTATATGTAACCTACCTTTTTTAGTAGGCTCAGAAGATACGGTATCCACTAGAAACTTGCCGTAGCCTTTTATGGCTAAGATATCACCCTGTTTTACCAAGTAGTCAGGGGAAGAAACTTCAAGATAGTTTAGTGTTACCAACTTCGATTTTACTATTTGGACGGATTTCGTCCTACTTATGTTTAGAGCGGTTCCTACCAAGCAATCCAAACGCAGTGATGCTACCGTGCTAGATATAACTTTGAACTTCTGTTCAACTTGCAAGGTCACTTCGGATAGTGGGGTAGTCTTGACACCTAACCTTCCAACACTAGTGACTTCGTCTGTGATAAGTTTACAAACTTTATCTAAAGCCACCATTTGAGTAGTACCATCACCGACAAGTATGTCACCGATGGAATCTCTAGTGACTTGTAACGCCATGATAGCTCCTAAAAAGTCACGATGTGTAAGTTGGGAAAAGTTCTTGTTATAGTCGAACCTTACCACACCCACTGGGAAATCTGAGGGGGTCACCTCTATGTATTGACTATGTATACATAGTACTTTACGTTCGGCATTTGAGTATCCACCATAAAAGGTGTAATCCACTTGAGGATAACTCTTCTTGAGAGACTTTAAAAGTCTTTCAGCTATGGCGACCTCCGAACCGTCTAAAAACTTAGTGTAACCCAAAGATACGTTTCTATCCGCAGATAGGAACATATCTTCGAGCCTATCTAAGAGAAAACTTTCACTATTTTGCATATGTGTACCGTAAATTTGTTATATTCACGCTAACTTATTTTATGATAACATCACTCCGTTGTTTTCGAGTTCACCGACTAAATCATCACCAGTGAAACCTACGTTATGTGGAGTGATTATATACGTAAGACTCGCTACAGACTTGATAGCTCCCTTATTAGCATAAGCCACACCCGTCAAAAAGTCTAAGATTCTTCTCTTAGTTTCAGGGGTAGAGTTTTCAAGGTTTATTACTACGGTCTTACCGTTCATTAGATGGTCAGCAACTTGCTTAGCATCTGTATATACTTCAGGTTTAACAAGAACAACTTCCAACACAGCATCAACCTTAATCTTTCCTAAATTAGTATTGTTTGGTGTACGAGAACGTCCACGCATATCATTTCTACTATCGTGCCTAACTTGGCTATTAGTATTGTCTTCTCTAACTTCTCTAACTGGTGGTGGTGGTGGAGTAGGAGTAGGTGTTTCAACTTCAACCTCTGTATTGTCTTCTTCTTCCTCTGGAATAGGGTAGTCATTATATGACTTCTTGCTAGAGGATTTATTGGACTTCTTAGGTTTGTCGTTTTTATACTCTTCGCTCTCTTCTTCAACATCTTCGATTTCGTTATCTTTATCATCAAAAAACCAGTCTTTGAACTTATCCATAACACCCATAAAAATACTACATCTCCTTTTCTTCGCACAAATATAAGAGTTTGTTACAAAATTTCGTCTTGTACGATAAGACGTTTATATATGATAATTCCTAGCACCAAACAGTGCAGTACCGATTCTAACTAGTGTAGAACCATACTTTATGGCTTGAGGGTAATCCCCTGAAGTTCCCATAGATAGAATACTCATATTTATATTATCTAATTTTTCTTGTGAAATGTCAATATACAACTCTTGCATTTTAGCTAAAAATTTTTCGCCACTGTTTGGAGGAGGTAAAGTCATCAAGCCTTTAACCTTTAAGTTTTCAAGCGTTGAGACCTCTTGCAAGAAACTTTTCAACTCACTTGGGAGTATTCCGGCTTTGGTTTCCTCGTTGGCGATGTTTACTTCGATTAACACATCTTGCACCTTGTTGTGCTTACAGGCTAATCGATTAACCTCTTGTGCTAGTTTTAAGCTATCCACAGAGTGTATTAATGCCATATCATCAATGATATATTTCACTTTATTGGTCTGTAACCTACCTATAAAGTGCATTTCAGCAGACTTGTACAAATCCTTTTTAGAAAGGTACTCTTGGACTCTGTTTTCACCTAGAGTGTCTATACCTAGCCCAATGGCATGGTTTATCGCTTCGGGTTGTACGAACTTAGTAACAGCCATAACTTTGACCGATTCACTAGAGTTTCTGTACTTTGCTATAGAGTCGTTTACGTTTTCTAAGATGCGTCTGTAGTTTTCATCTATGTAACTAAAGTTAGTAATCAAAAGTTATACCACACTTTCCACAATAATATCGTCGTAGAGTGCTAGATAGTCATCATCAGCGGAAGCCTTAGAGATTACGTAGTCATCACCTCTGTAGATTACGTCAACCTTTTTAAACTGATACTTTTCACCCACTTTGATGTAAACACCCTCACAGTCTACTTCTTTTTCTCTGCCGTTTTCGTCGGTTTCCGTTTCCGTGACGAAACGTAGAGCCTCTTTAGGTACTCTGATACCCTCATAGTTTTCCATAGACATTTCGACGGTTTCAACTCTATGTTGTACTACGTCTTCGGTCATTTGGTTGCACATCACGTACACGATACTCTCTTCTGGATTTTCAGTATCTTTGATTTGAGTAATTGTGCCTGTAGTAGTTATCGCACTAGATTCCAACTTTAAGTTTACGGTATTGCCCACACTAAAAGTATTTTGAGAGTTATCTATTACGCCGACCATGTACCACTTGTAATCGTCGATAAGTTTACCGACTACGTTAGTAGTATCTAAGTCGTCAACCTCGTCGTTGATGTTATCTATATCTTCAACGGAAAGGCTGTACATACTACTTGTGGATAGTGTATCCTCATAACCGTCTATGTAGCTTATAAAGTACGATGGCTTGTCTACCCATATGGTACTAATCGGACTAGAGAGTTGACTTTCTAACTGGTCTATCTGTTCATTGAGTTCGTCTATACGTCCCTGAAAACTGCTTTCGGGGTCGGTGACTATCTGCATGGTGCTGAGCAAAACTAATAGTTCACTCTTAGCACTTTCGACTTTGCTCATGTTGCCGAGTTCCTTGTTATAGGTTATATTTAGATACTTTTCCTCTATCAAAGAACTTAGGTTGGATGGTTGTGCAACTTCGGTAGTGCCAGGGTTCTGTATCTTGACTAGAACGTCAAGCTCACTTTGTAGATTTGAAATCTCTTGCTTGATTTCTATATCCTGTTCAGTAGCGTAGATATAGGCCACCACTGAATTCTTAGAGAGCTTTCCGCCATCCGAAACTGCATAACTGATAACCCCACCACCTCCGAACTTTAACACCTGTTCATCACGGATGTACACGCCATTGAAAGTGGTCTTGTTAGAAGTACTATATGCTATAGCCGTCTCAGTTTTGTACTGTTTAGCTACGCTATGGTATACTATGTTTATGACTGTAGTTAGCAAAAATATCACGAGGATAATCGCTAACACTTTTGAAGTATCACTATTCATTAAATTTATTTGTCGTCGCCGTCAAGGATGGCTATAGGCTTAGCAGGTACTATGGTAGAGATAGCGTGTTTGTAAACCATCTGTTGTTTACCTTCGCAATCTAAGATTACTATGTAGCTATCGAAACCCTTAACGTAGCCCTTGAACTGATAACCACTAACCAAAAATATAGTTATTGGTATACGTTCTTTTCTAGCTTGATTTAAGAATATATCCTGTAAGTTTAAAGACTTATTCATAAAAAAACACACTCCAATCTTCAAAAAAAATAAAACAAAAAGATTTATCGTCCATACTTACAACGATTTTGAATCACATAAGTATAAACACAATTTAATTATAGCATAAAAAATTGGTTTTGGCTATAACTTTTTCGCAAAAACCTATAATTTTATTTGGAGTATCAAAAGTATCTGGAAAAATCCACTGGATTCTGTCATCTCTTCTAAACCAAGTTAGCTGTCTCTTAGCGTAGTGACGTGTCTCTTGCTTGATAGTTTCCAAACACTCTTCAAGGGTGGATGTACCCTCAAAGTAAGGTATTAACTCTTTGTAGCCTATAGCCTGTGTGGAAGTTTTCATGTTTCCGAGGTCATAGACGGCTTTACACTCCTCAATTAGACCGTTCTCAACCATGATATCCACACGTTTATTGATTCTTTCATATAGTAGGTTTCTATCTTGATAGGTTATTCCGAACGGTAACCATCTGTAAGGTGTTTCTACGGAACGACTTTCAACTTTAAGTTGAGTCATAGTCTTTCCAGTGAGTTCGTAAACCTCCAATGCACGGATAATCCTACCGAGATTGTTTTCATGCAATGTGGATGCGGTTTCACTATCCACTAGAGAGAGCTTATCCAAAAGGTATGCTTTGCCGTAGATTTCCGCCTCCTGTGAGAGCCTCTCCCTAATATTCGGACTTGATGGCATATCTACAAATTGAACGTTATCCATCATAGAGGTGACGTACAATCCCGTACCTCCGACGACTATCGGCAATTTTCCACGCTTATGGATTTCATCAATCTTTTCATAAGCCAACTGGACGTACTCCGCTACTGAAAAACTTTGACTTCTATCAAGAAATCCTAGCAAGTGGTGAGGTATACCTTGCATTTCATCGGCGGTAGGTTTAGCCGTTGCGATATCCATGCCTTTGTAAATCTGCATAGAATCCGCAGAGATTACCTCGCCATCATACTTTTTAGCAAGTTCTATTCCGAGGGCGGTCTTTCCTGATGCCGTTGGACCTGCTACTACTAATACTGGTGGTTTTATAAATAATCACTCCTTAACTTTAATGTAAATTCAACAAAGCAATTTTGCGTTGCAAAATTGAGGAACGGTCACAGCCAGTTCCCTACATGGGATTCCTAAACTATCCTCTTGAACTGTTTTTCTAAATCTTTTCGACTCATGATAAACATCACTGGACGACCGTGTGGACAGTGTCTAATCTTCTCATTGAAGATTATCTGTTTAGCTAACGATAACATCTCTTCATTGGAAGTTTTATCATTTGAACGTATGGCAGACTTACACGCTAAATCATGGACGATATTATCTATAATGGTAGTCTGTGGATTATGCTTGTGTAGTAGTAAGTTGTCTGCGACTTCTGGTACAGCCTCGACCACATCATCAAGGGTTAAGATTTCAGGTATAGCGGTAACTTTCAACCATGGCAAGGTATCAAATTTGAACTCAAAGCCTAAGGTTTTGCATAAATCTTGATTGCCTTGCAACGCCGTGGATTGCTCTTCATTTATCAACACGATAACTGGGTCTAGTAAGATTTGTCTATCCGTGTACGCTGATTGAGATTTCAACTTTTCATATATTAGGCGTTCGTGTCCTGCGTGTTTATCGATTATGATAATCTCATCATGATATTCAACCATGATGTAGTTTTTAAAGCATTCCCCTATGAGTTTAACTTCATGACCATGTTCTGCAATCATATTTTTTTTCTTATAGAAACTAGGTTTAGTCACTACTCCGACTTTATCCAAGTTTGGAAGTTCATCTTTAGGTTTAGGCTTAACGGAAGTAGTAGGCAACTCCATCTGTATGTTTTTTTGAGGTTGTACGTTTGAAGTCTTAGGGGTAGCCTTTTGAATAGGTGGTGTAACTGGTTTAGGTATCGAAATTGGTGTTGAGATAGGTTTAGGTTCGGTTGAGGTTACATCGTTAAGAACTTTTGAAAAGATAGAATCATCATCCGAATTGATAATCTCTTCAATGGCTTTGCGGTTCTCTTCTGGGATGTTACCTTGTACGCCTTGCGAATCGTTGAACGCCTTTTCAAACTCCTCATCGTGTGAATCAAATATGAACGGATTATCTTCTTTAACTGGAGCGTTTACCACGATATCGTTGTTAGGTAAGTCTACATTTGGAAGATTTGGTTCAATGTAGGTTTCCTTTGGAGTGACTTTTTCTAAAGCTTTGCCACTCGTAGTCTTTGAGAGGTCAAGTTCATAGATTAATCCGTTACTAAGTAGAGAGTTCTTAATTGCAAAGAATACCGCATTGAATACTTCGTTTTCATTTGAAAATCTAACTTCAGCTTTGGTTGGATGGATGTTTACATCTATGCTTTCGGGTGGAAGTTGTAAATCCAAAACGCACACAGGAAACTTTCCCGTCATAATGTTTGATTCATAAGCC
Organism: uncultured Ruminococcus sp.; assembly: GCA_964636465.1. Taxonomy (GTDB): domain Bacteria; phylum Bacillota; class Clostridia; order Oscillospirales; family Ruminococcaceae; genus UBA5884. The sequence continues at coordinate 7,676 of CAZWRW010000055.1, forward strand.
TCTTCAAGTGCTGTGGATAGTATGTCCGATTTCACGAACCTACCGTTTACAAAAAACATCTGATACTGCCTATTGGACTTTGCATACAACGGTTTCACGGTGTAACCCTTGACTGATAATCCACCATCAGTGTAGTTCACACTGATTAAATCCTTAGCAAAAGTCTTACCATAGATGGAATACACCGCTGAATACTGTTCACCCATGCCGTAGGTTATGAACTCAGTTTTACCCTCTCGGATAAAAGTAAAAGCTATCTCTGGATGGGATATCGCTAACTTTTTAACTATGTTTGATATTGCGTTACCTTCTACGACATCACGTTTGAGAAACTTTGCCCTTACTGGTACGTTATAGAACAAATCTCTAACCGTGATGGTAGTACCATCAGGACAGCCAGTCTTTTCGTTGAAGATTTCCTCACTACCCTCAATCATGTAGTGTGTACCGAGTGATTCATCCTTGGTCTTGGTTAAGACTTCAACCTTAGCTACCGCTGATACTGATGCCAAAGCCTCCCCACGAAAACCCAAAGTCATAATCTTGTCGAGGTCTTCCTTAGTAGAAATCTTACTAGTTGCAAACCTTATGAACGCTTTAGGAACGTCCTCTTGACACATTCCAATGCCGTCATCTGTGATTCGCATATAGGTTATACCACCCCTTTGTATCTCTATTGTGATACGTTTGGCGTGAGCATCTATGGCATTCTCAACGAGTTCCTTAATCACTGATACTGGTCTTTCTACCACCTCACCCGCTGATATTAACTCTGCAATCTGTTTGGGTAATACGTTAATCATGTGCAGTTTGCGACTCCTTTCCTTATGGTTAGATATAGTTCTATTCCCAATGATATTATATAACCAAAGCGTAATAATCTTTGTTACATAAATCCTGCGAAGCAAGAGAAGTATTATT
>CAZWRW010000056.1:0-8522 GCA_964636465.1 uncultured Ruminococcus sp.
ACAGAGGCTCAAGATTGGGCGGAAATGCTCTACAGGATGTACAACCACTGGGCAGAACGTCATAAGTTTAAAGTCAAACTGTTAGACTATCTTGATGGCGACGAGGCAGGTTTAAAGAGTGCATCCATATTGATTGAGGGCGAAAATGCTTATGGCTTTTTGAAATCCGAGGCAGGAGTGCATAGACTGGTTAGAATCTCACCTTTTGACGCCTCAGGCAGAAGACACACTTCGTTCTCTGCGGTGGAAGTTATGCCAGAAATCGATGATACTATCGAAATAGATATCCGTCCAGAAGATTTAAAGGTTGATACTTACCGTTCTAGTGGTGCAGGTGGTCAGCATATCAATAAGACTGAATCCGCTATCAGGATTACTCATATACCTACAGGAGTAGTGGTATCTTGTCAAACACAGAGGAGTCAGTTTCAAAACAGAGACTTCGCCATGAAAATGTTGCGTTCTAAGTTGATAGAAATCAAAGAGCGTGAACATTTAGATAAGATTGAAGATATCAAAGGTGTGCAGAAAGAAATCGCATGGGGAGCTCAAATACGTTCGTATGTGTTCATGCCTTACACACTCGTCAAAGACCACAGAACAGGTTTTGAAAACGGAAACATTCAAGCCGTTATGGATGGCGATATAGATGGATTTATCAACGCTTACTTGAAGTCGTTGATTAGTCAATAGTGAGGTGCTAAATCTTGAGAAAAAAGTTTAGTGATTATATCTCAGAATACTTTAGCCTATCCTATGACAATGCCTCCTATGAAGTTATCCGAGAAAGGATACTAAGTGGGGGACAGGTTAGAGGTACTAACTTGTGTATCTTGATGTTAGCAATCTTTGTGGCATCCATAGGGTTGAACATGAACTCTACAGCGGTAATCATCGGTGCGATGTTGATATCCCCATTGATGGGCGGAATCATGGCAATAGGCTACTGCATAGCCACTAACGATATGCACTCTGCTTGGAAGTTTCTAGTTAGACTACTCTTACAAGTCATGATAAGTTTAGTAACGTCTTTTATATACTTCACACTTTCCCCGATATCTACGGCACATTCGGAACTTTTAGCTAGAACTAATCCCACCATATGGGATGTATTGATAGCATTCTTTGGTGGTTTGGCAGGAATCATCGGGACGACTAGACAGGAAAAAGGCAACGTACTCCCTGGAGTTGCGATAGCTACAGCTTTAATGCCTCCTCTATGCACAGCCGGTTACGGACTCTCAATACATTCATTGGAGTTCTTCGGGGGTGCGATGTATCTGTTCTTTATTAACAGTTTCTTTATATGTTTGAGTACTATACTAATCCTAAAGATTATGAAAGTTCCTGAATACAAGCCACTATCACATAGGGCTAGAAAAAGAGTTCACACTCAAATGTTGATACTCGCTTGTATAACCGTTATGCCGAGTATATACCTTGCTTATCAAATGACCGAAGAGAGTATCATGGAAAGTCGTGTAGACAAGTACGTCGAGGAAAACTTCGACTTTGAAAATACTGAGGTAATCCAAACGAACATATCGGATAACACCATAGAGGTGGCACTCATCGGACAGACGATAGACAATCAAACGGTTGAACAGTTAGAGGCTATGCTCTCCGTATACGGTTTGGAGGATATGTCTTTAAAGATTACTCAAACCGAAACTAATTCCCAAATGGATAACGAAAAGTTAAAAGAACTTATCCAAAGCTTGATTAACAACAATGTGGATATAGCATCCTTTAAGGATTTCATGAAGTATCAAACTACCACTATCGATACGGAAACCTCTAACGCTATGGTGGATTTCTCCGAACTTGCCAAGGAAGTGCAATCACTATACCCAAACTTGAAAAGTTGCTCAATAGGCTACATTGACAAGTATGTGGATGGCAAACTCTCAATTGATATTGAAAATACTATGGTAATCATGCTAGACGACGACGGAACGTTCACAGATGAAAACCTCAATCAGTTGAACGCTTGGTTAAGTGCTAAGTTGGAAAATCAAAACTTTGTCGTAATTGAAAATCCTTCAACTATAGGCATAGGCTCTTCAATGAGATAAAAAATATTAAATTACGGAACGTCCAGACGGGCGTTCCGTTATGTTTATGAAAATAGACGTTGAAAAATCTTTAATCTTGTGATATAATATCACTTTGGAAAGGAAAGTGATAGTTATATGTTGTCTATGCTCTGTACGGTGGGATGTTATACGTTCTGCTCCTATGCAGATAAGTTTTTTATAAGTAAGGAAAAAGTCTCAGGGAATGCCTTTACGTTTTTCGTGTCGTTGTCGCTGTTGTTCTTCATGTTGATGTACTTGCCGTTCGACTTCTACTTTAAACCGACGGTTTCTACATATGTACTCTTGGGAGTGTTCACACTGTGCAAAATCTTGGAGTTTAACTTGACGGCGTTCACATTGACGGAACTATCCGCATTTGAGTTGAAAGCTTGGCTGGGTTTGGGCGTGTTCATATCGTACTTCTATGATGTGATTTTTAATCATAAGAGTTTCAGTGTGACTTCTATGTTGTTTATCGTGATGACTGTTACAGGACTATTTTTAATCGCAAATGATGGTTCAAAACGTGTAAACTATAAGAAAATTTGGCTCGGATTGATAGGTGTAATCTTAGGCAAATCAGGATATGGAATAGTCATAAACAGGCTAAAAGAGACTTGCAGTAGTACTCTCACGATGTGTATAGGTCTTGCGTTAATCTGTGTGATTATGTTGTTCTATTACAATCCAGTGCAAGATTTAAAGAAAAATCCTAAAGGTATAGGAAAACTTTCAGCGGTCAGGGTTGTGAATACAGTGGGGTCACTCGTAGAAAACCATGTCGCTACATTGAGCGTTATAAGCTACTCATTGATACAACCTCTCATTTTGATAGTGATGTTTACTATAAATCTTATTCAACGTGAGAAGACTTCACCTAAAGGAATCTTTGGTGGATTAATCTGTATCGTGGGAATCGTGGCTTTACAACTTACGAGGTAATTATAATAAATAATAAAGATGTTATGGAATGTTATTTGACATTCCATTTTTTTATTGCAAAATTTCATACGTTGTGGTATAATCATATTAAAAGATGTTTTTTCAACATAGAGATATAAACACGTATAAATCGGGGGTTAAATTTTATGCTAAAAGGTAAAAAGATAGTTGCTTTATGTATTTCTAGAATCCATGACGAAGTAAGCCACGAATTCGTAACAGAACTTAACAAGTGTATCGTGGAATATGGTTATAACCTATTCATATACAGCACCTGCACCGATTTGTTTTGGAATACTATAAAAGACAATGGAGAAAAGGTTATCTTTGATTTGGTGAACTATAACATTATAGATGCTATGGTAATCTTTGAAGAAAAGATTAAAGATATTAATCTAGTATCTAATATAGTCAATAACTGTAAGTCTAAAAATGTTCCAGTTATCATGGTTGGCAAAAAGCATGATGGTTGCATGAGTATCCAGTTTGATTACGAAGAGGGTTTTGCTAGTGTGGTTAGGCACGTCTTAGATGTACATCACCCTGAAACTATACACTTCATGGCGGGTATAAAAGGAAACTCTTTTTCTAATTTGAGAATTGAAGTCTTTAGAAAACTCTTAGAAGAACGTAACATACCATTCGATTATGACTCCATGGTGAGTTACGGTGACTTCTGGTCTGAGCCTACTGAAAAGGCTATGCAAGAACTTTTAGATAAGGGAAACATTCCTAGAGCTATAGTATGTGCAAATGATACTATGGCTATCACTGTGTGCAACTTCCTACAGAGACACGGCTATTCTGTTCCTGATGATGTAATAGTCACTGGTTTTGATGGCATAGGTGAAATATATCTAGTCAAACCGAACGTTACTTCTTGTATATGTAAGTATGGCGATATCGCTAAAAAAATTTTGGAGATACTCCTAGACTTAGAAAACGGTGGTGTCTCTCAAATGGATTATCTAGTGCCTACGCATAACATAATATTGCGTTCATGCGGATGTCACGGAAAACCTAGTATTAACCTATCCAAATACTATAACGATTTAGGTAATGCGTTCTACTTGTATCGTGAGGAAAGTTTCGTCTTGGCGGATATGGTCGCTCAATTTGAAACTTGTGCAGATGTCGAACACGCTTACAAGTATCTTGGACTTAGAAAAGACCTAATCTATGATATGTTCTGTGTGCTAAACAAGGATTGCCTCGACGAAAGGACAAGTCCTCTAACTAAACGCAACGGAAGTGTATTCAATAAAAATATGTTCCTATTCTACGAAAGCGATGAGGATTTAGACAACACTTTTGAACCTCGTGACTTCTCCGTGGAAGAGATAGCTCCACATTTGGAAACACTCCTAGATAGAAAGATTCCATTAATCTTTATGGCGTTGAACTTCTTGGATGTCCCTTTGGGTTACGTATGTTTCCACTACAACAACTACTCAATGAGTAACTACTATAAGATTCCCCAAACTGTAAACGCTTTGAACAGTTGTATCGGTGGGCTTGGAAATATACGTTATCAAAAGTATCTAACCCAACAGATTGAGGATATGTACAAGTTCGACAACCTTACAGGGTTATACAACAGGAACGGTTTCATTAAAGAGTTCAACAGACTTATTAACATAATCTCTTCAAACGGTGGCGGAAAACTTACCGCTATACTCGTGGATTTGGATGGCTTAAAGTATATCAATGATAACTTCGGGCATGGTGAGGGCGATACGGCTATCTATACGGTTGCACAGGCGGTGAAGTCTGCTTGTCCGGAAGATGCTATATGTGCTAGGTTCGGTGGCGATGAGATTATTTCCATGTTCTGTGGCGTCATTGATGATAAGACTATCAAGAGCAGGTTGAAAGAGTGTCTAGACAACTATAATTTGAAGTCACATAAACCGTATTCAGTGGGAGCTAGTATAGGCATATACGTCACGGATTATGACAAAACCGTAAACTTTGAAGATTTAATCAAGGCATCCGACAGTTTAATGTATATGGATAAAGTTAGCCGTAAAGCTCAAAGGCAGTAGCAATACAATAAATTACGGAACGCCTTTTGGACGTTCCGTTTAAAAATCTTATCTTAACGCAAATTCGACAGTCCAATTTTGCGTTGCAAAATTGAGGAACGGTCACAGCCCGTTCCCTACAATGGCGTTATCGTAAAGTTTTAGATATGTGCGTGTTGCTTTCCTTGTACTGCTTGTACCAGTTTCCGAAATCTCTAAGAGTGGCATCCATTGGACGGACAGGCATATACCCTAACTCCTTACGGATTTTATCACTATTGACCGTTAGAGTAACACCATACTTACATATCCAACGTTGTGTGATTCTTGGGGGTTCGGGACGCTCTTGAACGAATGCTGTACGCTCGTTAGCCTCGGCGGTTTTTAGTGCCTTGGATAGTGACATCTCTTTTTTATAGTGTGGAGTCTCGCCCATGTAAAAGAATGCCCTATCTATTAGAGTTTTAAACTTCCAGTTAGCCTCGCCACAGAGGTTATAGATTCTAAACTCTTTGGATACCGTGAGAGGTGACTCTACAGCCAATTGCACAGCGTGTACGAAGTTCTCAATGCTACACGGATTGATTAGATTTGTGCCGTTCTTATATAGTGGGATTCCTCCACTTTCACTGAGCTTTACCATGTTACATAAGAATTTAGTATCCCAACTGCCTATAACGTCGGTTGGACGTAACACGATAATATCCATATAGTTACCTGCATAAGTTTTCAACAGATTCTCCGCCTTGATTTTGGATGATGCTAAGTTACTAAAATTGTTTTCTACTACGTAGTCATCTTCTGGGACGTTGAAACGTTCCTTATTGTCGGTGTAGACCTCCGCTGAGGAAATGTATATCAACTTTTTAACCTTATCTTTGATACATCGTTGTATTAGTATGTCAGTCAAATCGTGATTGTATCGTAGGTAGTCTCTAAGAGTTCCCCACATATCCGTCATACCTGCGGTATGTACTACCACATCCGCACCGCTTAAATCGAAGTTGTCAGCATAACGCAAGTCCCACCATTCCGTTTGAATGCCAATGTCTTCAAACATTTTCAACCTTTTCTGGTCTCTGCCGAGGGCTATTACATTATGCCCCGCTTTGTTGAGTTCTGCCGTTATGTAAGTGCCTAAAAAACCTGAAGCTCCTGTTACTGCTACAGTTAATGGTCTATCTGAAGTCATATTATATACCTCCTCGTTTTATGATATCCTACTTTAAAGTTTACCATAAGTGCGTAAAAAAGTCAAGTAGTTGGTTCGGTTTTTGTGTAAGGTGATACCCCCATTACACAGAAATTTCAAAAAAACATCTTGAGAATCTCATATTGAGGTAGTAGAATTGCTACTATATAGAGAACATAGCATGAATATAAGAAAGGATATCCTTTATGGAAAACAGAAATTTTAACATATCAACGATTTTAGCGACCCTCTTGGGTGCGGTTTTGATAGTCTTAATAGTATATATGTTACTCAACGGCAATGAGAACGCTACACAATCCACAAGTGAAGAATCCGCACCAGTGGAGACTTCATCCGTTGAGGACGTTTCAAAGGAGGTAACTACTACACTTATGGAAGTCACAGAATCAACTACCATAGAGGTGACTACTCAAGATACCACATCGAGTGTAAATCCTGATGGTGAAAACTATAACTACAACGTCACGGAAAACGTCGGCAACCCTGAGTTTAACATCGTAGTAAACGGCTCTCAAGTGGAGGTTACAACCTCTCCAACTGACGACGGAAACGGTGTATACAACATCGTGGTGAATTGATTGTTTTGAACTTCTTTTTATCTACTAAACGATATTTACGTCAGTTCACAAAAATTAGCTGTTTAATAGACAGTTTTAACATATCAGATTAGTTGTTAATATTTTATGAATATCTTAGTTTTTTCATTGACTTTTGAAATAAAACAAGGTATAATATTAGTATATACAAGGTCAAGGACGATTCTTTTAATGGGCGATTCTTTTCGCCTATACATATTTGTCTTTGATTTTTTTTGTGTACATATAAAATTTAATATTTTTAAGAGGTGTTATTTTATGGAAGAATATCAATTTCTTTTATCCATAGCAATAATACTACTTTCGACTAAGCTGTTAGGTTTAGCTTCTAAAAAGATTAAGCTACCTCAAGTAGTAGGTTCGTTAGTAGCAGGTTTGCTAATTGGTCCGGCGTTTCTTAACATTGTGCCATCATCCGATTTTTTAAGTAACATTTCCGAGTTGGGTGTTATCGTGTTGATGTTCTCAGCAGGTCTTGAAACAGACATTAACGAGTTGAAAAAGTGCGGTTTAGCATCTTTCATCATTGCGGTTTTGGGCGTAATCGTTCCGCTGGTTGGAGGTTATTTCCTCTTTGCACAGTTCAACGAGAGCGATGCAGATGCTACTAAGGTTTTCTATGAAAACATCTTTATGGGCTTGATTTTGACCGCAACTTCTGTAAGTATCACGGTTGAAACTCTTAAAGAGTTGGGCAAACTCTCGACCAAGGCGGGTAACGCAATCTTGGGTGCCGCTTTGATTGACGACATCCTCGGAATCATAGCTTTGACTTTGGTTACTAGTCTAGCACCTTCAGATGACCCTAGCGTCGAAAAGCCTGTACTAGGTATAGTACTCCTCAAGATACTAGCGTTCTTTGTAGTAGCTTTCGTAGCTTGTATGGTATTCCATAAGGTGTTCAACTGGTGGACTGCTAAGTACGGTCAAGATATGAGAAGATTTGTAGTTACTAGTTTCGTGTTCTGTTTAGCACTTTCATTCGTAGCAGAGGCGTTCTTCGGTGTAGCAGATATCACAGGTGCGTTCTTTGCAGGTGTAGCTATTGCTGGTACTAAAGAATGTCACTACGTTACTAACAGATTTGAAACACTTTCCTATATGTTGCTATCTCCAGTATTCTTTGCAAGTATCGGTTTAAAGGTGGAACTCTCAAGCATGAGCGGAACTATCCTCCTATTTACAGTGTTGCTCACTGTTATAGCTATCATTTCAAAGGTAGTAGGCTGTGGCATTGGAGCTTTAGCTTGTAAGTATTCCTTTACAGAGGCTGTACAAATCGGTGTAGGAATGATTTCTCGTGGTGAAGTTGCGTTAATCATTGCAAATAAGGGTGCATCCATGGGCTTGATAGATACTGAAAAATATTTCGGTCCAGTGGTAATCATGGTAGTAGTAACTACGATTATTACACCTATCTTGTTGAAGGTAGTCTTCAAGGATAAAGGCGTTGATGCAAACCATCGAGACAGCGGTTTGGTTGAAAAGGTCAACAAGAAGATTCAATACGAAAAGGATATCCAAAACATATAAAAGAACATCCCACCAGTTCGGTGGGATTCTTTTTTTGAATAACGATGTGGGTTTAACATATCTGTGAGGTTTGAAAATCCCATGTAGGGAACGGGCTGTGACCGTTCCTTAGAATCAAGCGGAGCTTGATTGATAA
>CAZWRW010000057.1:0-2635 GCA_964636465.1 uncultured Ruminococcus sp.
GTTCAAACTATGATGCCTAAACTACATAGTTCAAACTTTGAGGGCATGGAACTTATCAGACCTATGTACATGGTTAAGGAAAGCGATATCATTGCATGGAAACAGTACAACGATTTACAATTTATTCAGTGTGCGTGTAGGTTCACTGAAAACTGCACCATGTGCGACAACGGTGGCGGAGGTTCTAAACGTCAAGAGATGAAGACACTAATCAAGAGTTTTAGGCAGATTAACCCTAACATTGAGAATAACATCTTTAGGAGCGTGGAAAACGTAAACCTTGACACTATCATTTCATACCACAAGGGCGATGACAGACACCATTTCTTGGACGGTTACGACGACTAAATATATCGTTGTATAAGTGTTTTTCAAAAAAATTTTTGTGTGAGGAATTTCAATATGGTATTAAATCCAAACCAAATAGAGAGGTATTCAAGGCAACTAATCTTGAAAGATGTAGGAGTCAAGGGGCAAAAAAAGTTGCTAGATAGTAAGGTGTTAATCATCGGGATGGGGGCGTTAGGTAGTGCCTCCAGTATGTACTTAGCATCGGTAGGAGTGGGAACGCTCGGCATAGTGGACGGCGACAACGTGGAACTTTCCAACCTACAGAGACAGGTCGTGCATAGTGAGTCTAAAATCGGTAAGAGTAAGGTTGAATCCGCTAAGGAGACCTTGCAAGGTATCAACTCGGATGTGAACGTGATAACCTATGAAAATTTCGCTAACGATACCAACATCTTAGAGATGGTTAAAGACTATGATTTCATAATCGACGCTACCGACCGCATAGAGAACAAGTTTCTAATCAACGATGCGTGTGTATTGGCTAAGAAACCATTTTCCCATGCGGGAATACTACAGTTCACTGGTCAATTGATGACCTACGTTCCAGATGTTAGTCCATGTTATCGTTGTATGTTTGAAGATATCCCAAAAGAAGATTTGCCTAACTGTAGTCAAGTCGGAGTGTTGGGGGCAGTCTGTGGCGTGATAGGCAACCTACAGGCATTGGAATGTATCAAATACTTGTTAGGTGTTGGCGAACTCTTAACGGGCAAGATGCTCACATTTGATGGCTTAACTATGCAATTTAGGATGGTCAAGTTTAAGCGTTCAAAGTTCTGTAGGGTGTGTGGAGATAGTGCAGACATCAAGGAACTGTCATGGTATAGAGAGTACGACCAAAACCATTGTGGAGGGTGATTTTTTTTGTATGAGATAACTGTCGAAGAGTTGAAAGCTCTAAACCCTGATACTACACTACTAGTGGACTTACGTACTACTAAAGAGTATCAACAGGGGACTATAGAGGGGGCAATATCCATGCCATTGGACGACGTGGGTAAGATGGTCGGAACGCTCCCACACGATAAGCTAGTGTGCGTATTCTGTGCCACTGGCGATTGGAGTTTGCAAGTTGTGGAACTCCTCAAGGATTTGGACTACAATGCGGTACATCTAACTGGTGGATACTCTGCATATGTGAGCCAATCCACAGTTGAAACTGTATACTTAGACTATTCAGCTAACACTCCAGTGGATACTCTCGTATTGGATGAGTATTACAACGTAGCTAAGAGTTACTATGGTAATCCGAACTCTAGTCACGCTTTGGGCGTTACTGCGAATACTAGATTGACACAGGCTACTCAACATATTGCCGAACTCTTAAAAGTAGACCCATCTGAGATTATATATACTAGTGGTGCTACTGAAAGTAACAATCTAGCCATCAAGGGAATAGCGAAGATTAGTCGTCATAAAGGTAAACATATAATTTCAACCAGTTTGGAGCATAGCTCCGTGAGCGGAACACTCACAAACCTACAGGAACAAGGCTATGAGATAGACCTATTAAACATCACATCAAATGGTACGATAGACTTAGAACATCTCAAAAGGCTACTTCGTGAAGATACTATTCTAGTGGCACTATGTGCTGTAGATAGTGAACTCGGTGTAGTACAACCTATCCAGCAGGTTGCGGAAGTTTTAAAAGATTATCCAAACTGTAGACTACACGTAGACTGTACACAAGCCATCGGAAAGGTTGATTTTTCATTTGAGGGCATAGATACCGCAAGTTTTACTGCACACAAGTTCTATGGTCTAAACAGTTGCGGAATCCTCTACAAACGTGAGGGCGTAGTCATAGAGCCGTTAATCCATGGCGGAAAGAGTACCACCATCTATAGGAGCGGTACACCTGATTTAGCTATGGCAGTCGCTATGGAAAAGGCTTTAGAGTTGGCTATCATAAACTTAGAAGAGCGTTCAAAGAGGGTTGAAAAGCTCAATAGAACCATCACGGATAGTTTGAAACGTTATCCACTGGTTAGGATAAACAGTACTGAAAAGTCTATACCGCACATCTTGAACCTTAGCGTTAAAGGTATCAAATCTAGAGAGTTTCAACAGGCGTTGAATGCACAAGGCGTATGTGTATCCACGAAGTCAGCCTGTTCGACACCTAATACACCATCAAGGGCAGTGTATGAGGTCTCCAAGGATAGGAAGAACGCTCTAAGTTCGTGGAGGGTTAGTATTAGCCATCTCACCACAGACGAAGAGGTATCAAGGTTTTTAAAGGCTTTTGATGTATGTTACTATCAAATGACTTAAACTGCGT
>CAZWRW010000057.1:2735-4556 GCA_964636465.1 uncultured Ruminococcus sp.
AAAAAAAGAAAGGAAATCAAGATAGAATGTTAAACCAATTTTCAAGGACACAACTGTTGTTAGGCAAAGATGGCATGGAGAAACTTTATGGTTCTCATGTGGCGATATTCGGAGTAGGTGGCGTAGGTGGCTATGTAGCCGAAGGTCTCGTTAGGAGCGGTGTTACTAAGTTCGACCTTATCGACGATGACAAGGTATGCTTAACTAACCTAAACCGTCAGATTATCGCCACCCGTGCGACCGTCGGTAAGTACAAGGTTGATGTCATGAAAGAGAGGATACTCTCCATAAATCCTGACGCTATAGTGAACACTTACAAATGTTTCTATATGCCTGACACCGCTGACCAGTTCGACCTCTCACAGTATGATTACGTGGTTGATGCTATCGATACCGTTACCGCTAAATTAGAGCTTATCACTAGAGCGAAAGCTTTAAATGTGCCTATCATTAGTAGTATGGGTGCCGGTAACAAGTTGGATGCTACACAGTTTCAAGTAGCAGATATCTATAAGACTTCAGTATGTCCATTGGCTAGGGTTATGAGACACGAATTGAAAAAACGTAAGATTAAATCTCTAAAGGTGGTATACTCACAGGAGCAACCTATTAGACCTTTAGAAGATATGTCTATCAGTTGTAGGACACACTGTATCTGTCCGAAAGGCACTGTACATAAGTGTACCGAACGTAGAGACATCCCAGGAAGTACAGCGTTTGTGCCATCAGTAGTGGGATTAATCATTGCAGGGGAGATAGTGAACGATATCGCATTGAGAGGGGTATAAGAAGTATGGAAAGTATCGTACAGGAACTAGAACGCAATCGAGACCTCACCGATGAACTACTACTTAGCCTTATCACCAATGATGATGTAAACCCTATACTATATCAGTATGCCGACAAGGTTCGCAAAGAAAACTACGGCACAGATGTATATTTGCGTGGTTTGATAGAGTTTTCAAACGTATGCAACAATGACTGTTATTACTGTGGTATCAGGAACGGAAACCACAACGTTGATAGGTACACTCTAACTAAAGAGGAAATCTTGAGTTGTTGTGAACTCGGTCATGAGTTGGGTTACAGGACTTTTGTGCTACAGAGTGGTGAAAGTCTAGTCTATTCAGATTTACAAATCTGTGAGTTGGTGTATAGTATCAAGAATAGATATCCCGACTGTGCGATTACTTTATCCATTGGTGAGAAGTCTAAACAGAGCTATGTAGAGTATTATAAATCAGGTGCGGAGAGGTATCTACTTAGACACGAAACCGCCAATGCTGAACATTATGCTAAGTTACACCCATCCATTATGAGTTTGGAAAATAGGAAACGTTGTCTTTTCGACCTCAAAGAGATAGGTTATCAAGTAGGTTCAGGATTTATGGTGGATTCTCCATATCAAACACCCGAAAATCTTCTAGAGGATTTGAGATTCTTACAAATACTCAAACCTGATATGATAGGCATAGGCACATACATCACACACAAGGATACGCCTTTTAACACGTTCCCAACGGGTAGCCTAGACCTCACCTTAAAGATGATTTCTATATTACGCTTGATGTTCCCATATGCTTTGATACCTGCTACTACTGCATTAGGTACTATCAGTCCAATTGGTAGGGAGTTGGGATTAAAAGCAGGTGCTAACGTAGTCATGCCGAACTTATCGCCAGTCATGGTTAGGAAGAAGTATCAACTGTATGACAACAAAATCTGTACTGGTGAAGAGGCAGGGGAGTGTAAAGGCTGTCTTGAAAGGCGTGTGCAATCCGTGGGTTATAAGATAGTCACACATAGAGGTGACGTAAAAGA
>CAZWRW010000057.1:4656-5830 GCA_964636465.1 uncultured Ruminococcus sp.
ATTAGTCACCTTGTGAATAAATTTTAGTTGACTTTTCTATTCGATGGTGTTATAATAATCTTAATGCCGTTTTGGTGTTGAATATCAAAAAATATAACCCATGAAAGGATAGATTTATAGTGAACGTTAAAGATTTAGCGAAAGAGATTATCAATGGTAGACGTATCAAGCGTGGAGAGGATTTGAGTTACTTCCTAACCGCCGACCTACAGGAACTCTGTGACGGTGCTAACGAGATTAGAGAGGCTCTATGTGGTAACCATATAGACTTATGTACCATCATCAATGGACGTAGCGGAAAGTGTAGCGAAAATTGCAAATTCTGTGCCCAATCAGGACATCACTGCACAGGCGTAAATGAGTACGACTTCCTAGACGCTGATACCATCATTGAGGATTGTAATAGGAATGCTAGTCAAGGTGTACATAGATACTCTATCGTTACGGCTGGTAGGACTCTCAGTGGTGAGGATTTCGACAAAGCTATCGAGGCTTATGACCGCATGAATCACGAGTGTGACATAGAACTATGTGCATCACACGGTTTGCTCACTACGGAGCAGTTCCAACAGCTTTGGGATAGTGGCGTTAGAATGTATCACTCTAACATAGAGACTTCTAAAAGAAACTTCCCAAACATATGCACCACTCACACATATGATGACAAGATAGCTTGTATCAAACGTGCTAAGAGTATAGGTTTCCGTGTCTGTTCGGGAGGTATCATAGGCATGGGCGAAACTTGGGAAGATAGGATGGACATGGCTGTAAGTCTATCCGAACTACAGGTAGATTCTATTCCAATCAACGTTTTGATGCCTATCAAGGGTACACCACTTGAAAACCAACCACCTATCAGCACAGATGATATTTTAAGAACTATCGCAATGTTTAGGTATATCAATCCAACGGTTGATGTTAGACTTGCTGGTGGTCGTAACTCCATGGAGAACTCCGGAATGATAGCTTTTAATGCTGGTGCTAACGCTACCATCACAGGTGATATGCTTACTACATCAGGTAATAACATCAAGGATGACTTACAAATGCTCACAGATATGGGTTTTGATATATCCAAGTAAAGTATTTAAACCCAATTCGATATAATCCATAAAGAGTTTTGGCAGAGGGGAAAATTATATTCTATCTCTTCTCTATATCTAACTCTTACTCT
>CAZWRW010000057.1:5930-8499 GCA_964636465.1 uncultured Ruminococcus sp.
CGTTACATTTTCGTTTCACAGCGTTACATGAGTGTTACATAAAATTTATTTTGAAATTTTCTAAACGCAATGTGACAGCATGGATTTATATCGAACTGGCGTTATTAAAAGTTTTAACTATTATGATGGAACGCCTAATTTGGATGTTCCATCTTTTTTTATATACTATGATAAAAATCAAGGAGGGGATTTTTTTGAAAAAGTTATACCATAGTGTAGTATCGTTGGTGCTTAGCGTGTTGATGATTTTCACGTTTACGTTGAACGGTGTGGAAATCCATTCGGAGAGCGTCCAACTGGTGGATACCATAGTGATTTTCGCACAGTTTGAAGATACCCAAACTTACAACTTCATGGAAAATTACACTGATACCATAACTTCAATGTGCAACGATACCTCTACATTAAAGTCTTTGAAGAGCTACATAAACGCTATATCTTACGGTCAAACGGATGTACAGTGCTATTTCCCACAGCTACAGGATGGCGTAATTGTACCGTATCAACTTAAACAATCTAAAGAGGACTATCAAAACAGCGAAATGGTCGCATTTGAAGTTCTAAGCAATATCACAGTGTCTAGTGATATCCCTATGGATGCCAACGGTGACGGCGTAATCGACAACGTTATACTAGTCATAGATGGCAAAGCACAGTCAGGGGATGATATCCTTTGGCCATGTGCATTCTACCTAAACGGCGTGACTATCAATGGATTATACACTGGTTATGTGAACATACAGAACAGTTATTCACTGTTTGAGAACATCATCACAGGAGGAGTGGGGGTGCTTTCACATGAGTTCTTACACTCGCTAAACTATCCCGACTTATACAGAAACTCCACTAGGAGCGGTGTGCCGGTCGGCTTATGGGATGTCATGGCTTCTGATTCAGTGTTCTTGCAATATCCTTTAGCATACCAAAGGGCGACTATCTCGCATTGGTTAGAGCCTACACAGGTCACCCAAGATGGCACGTACACTATACAATCAGTATCACAAAGCAGTGGGGATAGGTTGTACATTTTAAAAACTCCATTTTCCGATACTGAACTATTTGCAATAGAGTATAGAGTTAAAGGCTCATCCTACAACCCATACGAATTGGATTCTAAAGTATATGGTTCAGGGTTGGTAATCTATCGTGTGAACACAGAAGTTGACGGTAATCACAAATCGGATAGCGACGAAATCTACGTGTTTAGACCTGACGAAACCATTCTCGATGGTGGTCAAGGAGACATCTACCATTCATACTACGGTGGCGATGGTTGTCCTACTGAGATAGGCTCACTAAACTTTGAAGATGGTTTATCAGAGGGGGCGTTGGTCTATTCGGATGGCACTAACAGTGGTATCAAGATTAGTGACATCACATTGAACGGTGATGAGGCTACTTTTAACGTTCAGTTTGCGGATACTTCAAACGCTGAACTCTGGAAAACTACTTACAGCACCACAGAACGGTATACATCTCTAGATATGGCTACATTTGATGGAGTACCTTACATATTAACATCCAATGGGGAGTACGCCAACGTCAGCTACCTACAGGATGGTACTTGGATAACTCTAGAGGGTTCTATAGGTACAGGTAAGTACTCCAGTATCAATGAGGCTAAACTTTTGATGTGTAACGGTGTGCCTTACGTTCTCTTCAATGACTATGATTACAACCTACAACTATATGGCTATGATACATCCACAAACACTTGGAAGTTAGCATATTCCACTAGTGAGATGTCACAGTATACAGACTTTGCAACCTATGGAGATAGTATCTACATAGCGTATACAGTAGGAAGTTATCCATATGCCTTGAACGTCATGCAGTATGATACTATCACAGGTAGTGTGAACATCCTTGGGGAAAGTTTGAGTAGTAACGCTTGTAACGTTTCAATATCGTGTAATGGGGGAGAAATCTTGGTAGGTTATCGTGATTTGAGTTCTAACAGTGTGCCTAAAGTATCCACTTACGATGGCGACACTTGGAAGACTATCACGTTATCTAGTGAACCTTGTAGCACAGTATCCACTGCCGTGGATGGCGAAACTTTTATTATTGCCGTGGTCGGCAACACTGATGAGGTTTACCAACTCTCAAATGAAGAGATTATCCAGTTAGGTGTGCCTACGGATTTAGTTGGTTCAATCTTTAGTATGGAGCTATCCGTTGAAGACGGTGAAACCTACCTATCCGTGAACACTCAAAACGATGGAGAACTTTCTATATACCATTTGGATGGCTCTACTTGGACTAAGTTAGGTAACAGTCTAGCTCAAGAGGTTGTGAACTTTCCGTGTGTGGTATCTGCTGAGGGTACAGTATACGCTGGTTACGTATCCAGTAGTGGAACGTTGAACGTCAAGACCTATACAGTTTCACAAAGCACGACCTCTTCTGAAATAGGCGACAGCGACAAGTTGGGTGACATCAACCTTGATGGCAACGTAGACAGTCTAGACGTTATCATTTTGAAAAAACACATCATAGAGGTGACTACTTTGGAAAGCTCACAGTATACGTTAGCTGACCTCAATGACGACGGTTTGGTGAACATTTT
>CAZWRW010000058.1:0-8373 GCA_964636465.1 uncultured Ruminococcus sp.
GGAGTTAAATACAAGTTTCATTTTTGGGGAGGTGCAAGACGTGTCTATCAGTGACGATTTTAAACATCAAGTTAGGATGGCTAACCCATTAGATAGCGTGGTCGCTAGTTATGTAACCATCAAGCGAAGTGGTAGGAACTATGTAGCTTGTTGTCCGTTCCATTCAGAGAAGACCCCATCGTTTCACATAAACGTAGCTGACGGCTATTACAAATGTTTCGGATGTGGTGTCAGTGGAGACGTTTTCTCATTCATAATGGGCATGGAAAAGATGGACTTCGTAGAGGCTTTAAGATTCCTCGCCGAAAGAGCTGGTATGCAGATGCCTAAGTGGGATAAATCTTCCCATGACGACAGGAACTCCCAAGAGAGAAAACGCTTGTATGCTCTTAATCGTGAGGCTAACATATACTTCTATCGAACGTTAAAAAAGTTTCCTCACGCTTGTGACTATTGGCTTAATAAGCGACAACTCTCCGTAAATACTATACAAAAAGTGTACTATCTAGGGTATGCCCCATCCGACTGGAATGTAATAACATACCTCAAAAGCATGGGCTACACCGAAGATGAAATGGTCAAAGCAGGTATAGCTAAACGTAATGAAAAAGGTACACTGTTCAGTTTCTTTAGAGATAGGGTTACTATCCCAATCATGGACATTAGGGGAAACTTCGTAGGATTCGGAGGGCGTTTACTTCACGATGACCCAAAACAACCGAAATATCTCAACACCTCGGATACACCAGTGTTCAAAAAGAGTGAAACGTTGTTTTCTTTAAACCTTGCTAAGAACAACATCTCAAATGATAAAACCCTACTCTTAGCAGAGGGTTACATGGATGTAATCGCACTATATCAAGCAGGTTTCAAGAACGCTGTCGCTACTTTGGGAACTTCTCTAACTCCCGAACAGGTGAACCTAATCAAACGTTATGCAGATAACGTAATCATCTGTTATGATAACGATAAGGCAGGTATCACTGCTACTAATAGAGCCATCGGATTGTTTTTGAACTCATCAGGTAACAAGGAGATTAACGTGCGTGTCCTTAGAATGTCAGGTGCTAAAGACCCTGACGAATACATCAAAACCTTTGGAAATGACCGTTTCAAACTGCTCCTAGACAACGCCATGGATGCTATAGATTTTCAAATTTCACAGGCTAGAGACTCCGTGAACCTAAACACTAACGCCGGTAAAGTGGAACTTCTCCGACACTGTGCGGAAATCTTGGCACAGGTACAGAACGAAACTACTAGAGAAGTTTATGTATCTTCTGTAGCAAGAGAGTGTAACATTGAGTCATCAGTGTTTTCAAAAGCCATCAGCGACATAGTACAGCAACAGAAAGATGGCACTTTTAAAAGGAACTATCACAACAATTACAACCAATACGGTACTCTATTGGATAACCATCAAAATGTCCAAAGGTACAACCAACCTAACGTGATTAGCAACCTTCAACAGACTCGTGAGCAAGTACAGAAGTTCAACACTCAGTACAACGCCGAAAGAGAAATCATAGCAAACCTAGCCATCATACGAGACGCTGATTTGATAAACTACGTAATGCAAAGTCATGTGATTACGTACTTTAGAACCTATGCCAACATATTGAGAGCTATATGTCTACACGTGGAAAAGGTATCTTCATCCTCACTTGATGATATTACCATAGTCCATGAAGACCTATCCGAACAGGAGTTTTCGGAACTGTGTGGCATAATGGAAAGTTACAGAGAATGTACTTCTTACAGTACCGCTGAAGAGGACGTGAGACAGTGCATACAAACCATAGAACGACTTAACGACGTTGTAACGTCTAGTGACGGCTCCAACGATTTAAATGCTTTAAAGTTGAAACTTCAAAGGCAACACAACGTCGATAAACTTTAATTTGATGTTAATTCGATATAATCCCATGTAGGGAACGGGCTGTGACCGTTCCTCAGGATTGTTGAACTCACGTTAAATTAACATTTATAAATTTGGTGAATACGCTGTGCATCGCACTGGCGTTTTACATAGAGATAGAGTTATCGAGTGGTGTTAGAGTACCAGTTACTACTATGCTATATCGAGACCACGTTAATGTACAATTTTTAGGAGGATTATTATGGCAGATAAGAAATTGGCTTTAGAAAGTCTTATGGAACACGGTAAACAGACAGGTAAACTAACTGCTAAAGAAATCACTGATGCCTTTGAGGAACTTGATTTCGATAGTGACCAAATGGACACCTTCTATGAAAACTGCTCTAACTCAAACATTGAGATTATTGACGACTTTTCAACGGAAAACGACGACCTAAAAGCTAGTGCTGACGATTTAGAGAATGCTCTTTCGACTGAGGGTATCGCCATAGATGACCCTGTTAAGATTTACCTAAAAGAGATAGGTAGAGTTCCACTTCTTAAACCTGATGAGGAGATTGAACTCGCTGAACGTATGGCTAAGGGCGACCAAGCCGCAAAGAAACGTCTCTCCGAGGCTAACTTGAGATTGGTAGTAAGCATAGCTAAACGTTACGGTGGCAGAGGTATGCAATTTCTTGACCTAATCCAAGAGGGTAACTTAGGACTTATCAAGGCGGTTGAAAAGTTCGACCATACCAAGGGATTCAAGTTCTCTACTTACGCTACATGGTGGATTAGACAGGCTATCACTAGAGCTATAGCTGACCAAGCTCGTACCATTAGGATACCAGTCCATATGGTTGAGACTATCACCAAGGTTAAGAAAGTTTCTAGCCAACTACTCCACGAAAACGGTCACGACCCTACAGCTGAAGAGATTGCTGAAAGGTTAGGTTATCCAGTAGATAAGGTTAGAGAAATCATGCGTATAGCCCAAGACCCAGTATCTCTTGAAACGCCTATCGGTGAAGAGGAAGACAGCCACCTCGGCGACTTTATCCCTGATGACGATGCCCCAGCTCCTGCTGAAGCAGCTTCGTTAATCCTTTTGAAAGAGCAACTCAACAAGATTTTGGGTACTCTTACTGAACGGGAGGCAAAGGTTCTAAAGTTACGTTTCGGCTTAGAAGATGGTCGTTCACGTACTCTAGAAGAGGTTGGCAAAGAGTTCGAAGTTACTAGAGAACGTATTCGCCAAATAGAGGCTAAGGCTCTTAGAAAGCTCCGTCATCCTAGCAGAAGTAAACAAGTTAAAGACTTTTTGGATTAGTATTTAGGGAGGTTTTCCACCGTGCAAATGAACCTTGAATGTGATTATGCAATCAGAATAGTGTACGTCCTATCCAACTCTAGCAGTCGGTTGGATGCTAAAACCGTCTCCGAAAGGAGTTGTGTCAGCTTTAGGTTTTCCCTGAAAATCCTAAGAAAGCTGGTGCTTAACGGTATAGTTTCATCTTACATGGGTGTAAATGGCGGTTACGAACTCGCCAAAAAACCATGTGAAATTTCCCTCTATGACGTTATGTCCGTCATAGATGGTGAATATCGCTTTAACAGGTGTGTGGACGATTCTTATGTGTGTTCACGCACGGGTGAGCAAAAAGACTGCAAGTTTCATAGAATATTCTGTGGAATAACAGACGACATCGTGGGCGTGTTGAAGTCGCACACTTTTGACCAGTTCATAGAAAATAGTTAAAAACCTAAGAACGCCAATTCTATAATAATTTACGGAACGTCACCCACGACGTTCCGCAAATTGGCGTTGATAACATTAAATAGATACAAGTTCATAGGAGGTTGTTTATGCCTAAAGATACAAGTTCTTCACAAAGCCCTAAAAAGATGATTAATATGTACATACTGGAAGTTTTAAAAAAGTACTCCGACATTAACCATCATCTAAAGCAACAAGATATAATCGATAAGATTAAGAGTGAATATGATATCGATGTTGAGAGGAAAGCCATCTCTGTAAACATAAGTAGGCTCATAGAGTTCGGATATGATATCGTACACGAGAACGGTTACTACTTACGTGAACGTGAGTTCGATGACAGCGAATTACGTTTACTTATCGATAGTGTGTTATTTTCAAAGAATATACCAGTAACTCAGGCTAAAGATTTGATAGAAAAGTTAAAAGGTTTATCTAGTAACTACTTTTCATTGAAGTTAAAGCACGTGGCTAGTCTAAATGCTATGGAACATATCAGTAACAAGCAGTTTTTCTACAACTTAGAACTTCTAGATGAGGCTATCGATGAAGGTGTACAGGTAAAGTTCACATACAACAAGTACGGCGAAGATATGAAATTACATCCTCGTAAGATTCACAGGACGTTTTTCAATCCATATCAAATTTTAGCGTCCAACGGTAGATACTACGTAATGGGTAACGTCGATAAGTACGACGAAGTGGTCTACTATCGTTTAGATAAGATTACAGATATCGTAAAGTTAAAAGACACTAAAGTGAAACCTATCGAAAGTATAAAAGGTCTAGAGAATGGTTTCAATCTACCTAAGCATATGGCGGAACATATCTATATGTTTGGTGGAGAGAGTCAAAAGGTAACTTTCAAGATAGACCGCTCACGTTTTGATGATGTAGTCGATTGGTTCGGTACAGACTTCAAGATTAGAGAATCCGCAGAAGATTACTACATAATCTCCGTAGATGTGAACGTAAACGCAATGTACTATTGGGCTTTACAGTATGGTGTATACGTTGAAGTCCTCTCCCCTGAAGATTTAAGAAACAATATCCGAAAGACTGTCGGAAGTATCTACAGGAAATACCTACACAAGCTCGATAACACCAACAAGCTTGACGATGACGACGACAACGAATAATCATGCAAGTTACAGAGTACATCTATAAGTTTATCCCAAATTTTTATAAGGTTGAAAAGTTATCCGGAGGGCATATCAATGAGACTTTTAAAGTATGTTCTTCCAATGGTAACTACGTTTTGCAAGTGGTGAATAGTTCAGTATTTCCAAGTGTCGAGGACGTTATGCACAATGCAACCATAGCGTGTGAAGTTCTCAAAAGTAGGGGCATTCCAACGTTGGAATATCTAACTACTGATGAGGGTAAGTATTACTATAAAACTTCGCAAGGCGAATATATTAGGATGTGTAAGTATGTAGAGAACTCCATCAGTTTGGAGTTCTCTAACGATTTAGGGACTATCTACAGTGTAGGCAAAGGGTTCGGAGAGTTCTGCCACAACCTAACCTATGTGGACAGCTCCGCCATAGTGGACACTATCCCGAACTTTCACAACACGGAATACTATCTAAACAGGGTATTCAATGTAGAGAGTGTGCCATCAAATACGGAAAATATACTAGAAGACTTGTACTCCTTGAGAGAGTTTTCAAAAATAACACAGTGCATGGAAAAGTCCATAACTCACAATGATACGAGGTTCAACAACATCTTACTGGATAGGCAAACTAAAAAACCTCTATGCGTGGTGGATTTAGACACCATCATGCACGGCTACCCTGCCTACGACTTCGCAGACGGTGTGCGTTCTGCTTGTAAAGGTCGTGACAACCTCTTGGATATTCAAAAGTTTGAGGCATACTTTAAAGGTTACACGCAGTATCCTATTTCGGTGAGTAAGTCCACACTGGTGGAAAGTATCGTAGCAGTGACGTTGGAGTTGTCTGCTCGTTACCTATACGAATACCTAACCCATGGGAACTATTTCAACCTCCACACCATAGAGGATAACCTAACCAAAGCTATCCTAAACTTGAACTTTTCCAAAGATGTGTTATCCAAAATGTCTAAACTAACGACAATTTGATAATCCAATTTGATGAAGTTAAATTGAAATTTAAAATTTTTAAGGCGGTTTTATTATGCAAGGAAAGACTCATATAGCTGGAGCTGTGGCATTGACTACTTTAGCCACACAACCTCAAACGGTCGGAGAACTCTTACTATGTATGGGAGTATCCGCAGTAGGTGGAGCTATCTGCGACATTGATGTAGATGGTTCAATCGGAAGCAAACAGCTTAAAAAGTTAAGTGGTTTCGGAGTGGTAGTGGTGCTGTTCTTAGTGGTGGCACTGCTCACTGGCAAGGCGGAATTTTCAACCGTCATGAATCGAGACAACTCCATTTTGAGAACGGTGTTCGGAATAGCCATAATGTTCATGTTATGTTGGTTCGGACGTAAACAACCACATAGAACTTTTATGCACTCAATTCTCGGAGTGGTATTGATAAGTCTATCATCATACTTAATCTTCACGGAAATTTGGAACTACATGGCGTTGGGTATGGTTTCACACATCCTGTTGGACTTACTAAACAAAAAGAAGATTACACTATTCTATCCACTCAAAAAACCGAAGTTTGCTTTAGGTCTATGTCTCGCTGATAGTCCAACTAATACCGTACTATTCTATGTGTTTTCCGTCATGGTAGTTTTGGAGTTCGTGTTGTTCTTACATAGTTACCTCACTTGATTTTTTTAAAAACATCGAAATAAAAAAATATAAGGAACGCCCAATGGACGTTCCTATTTTTTTATATACTAAGATTAACATTAAAGTATCGTACCGCCCCCGAGGACGTACTCCCCTTGATACATTACCACCGCTTGACCTTTTGTGATGGCTCGTTGTGGCTCATCAAATACCACCTTGATTTTATCATCACCAAGTGGATAGACTGTCGCTGGTTGTTCAACTTGATTGTACCTAGTCTTAGCCATGATTTTTAACGGCTCAGTGAGCTTTTCAATTGAGATTAGGTTCACATCATTTGCGATAAGTTCAGACTTTAAAAGCTCCTCATTAGTGCCAAGTGTCACCGTGTTGTCGATAGGATTCTTATCTATGACAAACATAGGTTTTCCAAACGTAATACCCAAACCTTTACGCTGTCCTATGGTGTAGTTTATGATACCTTGATGTTCCCCTAAGATGTTGCCTTGAGTATCTACAAAGTTGCCTTTAGGAGCGTATACACCCTGCTTATTGATAAACTCTACATACTTACCATTAGGCACAAAACAGATGTCTTGACTATCAGGTTTACGTGCATTGATTAGGTCGTTATCTTGAGCAATTTGACGGACTGTATCCTTATCATAATCCGCCAATGGGAAGAGTGTTCTCTCTAACTGATACTGTGTCAAGTTGTAAAGTACATAGGTTTGGTCTTTGTGTCTATCTGCAGGACGTTTTAACAAGTATCTACCTGTAGAGGAATCCTTAACTATATGGGCATAGTGTCCAGTAGCTATGTAATCGTAGCCCAAAGTTTCAGCACGTCGGAGCATGGCATCAAACTTGATATGCTTATTACACTCTATACATGGGTTTGGAGTACCACCATCCATATAACTATTCACGAAGTTATCCATCACGGACTTTTTAAAGTAATCCTTAAAGTTGAATACTACGTGTTCTATCCCGATTTTGTAAGCTACACGTCTAGCGTCGTCTACGTCGTCGAGGGAACAGCAAGTTCTCTTAGCCTCCTCGGATAACACGATATCCTCATTTGAGAACATCTTTAAAGTTACACCCATAACGTCGTAACCTTGTTGTTTTAGCAGTAGTGCCGTAACGGAGCTATCTACTCCACCTGACATTCCTACCATGACTTTTTTATTCATAAATATATACACCCCTAAATATTAATTTAACGTCACAAAAAAAATCACATATCTGTGAGATTTGAAAATCCTGTGTAGGGAACGGGCTGTGACCGTTCCTAAATTTGCCGAAGGCAAATCCGATTTTGTTTTTGATGAACCTATTTAAAATGAATCTAACAACTCCTTAGCGGATTTAAAAGTAACGTCACAAAGTTGTTGGATGTCGTCCCATTCGATGTAGTTTGAACTATCATACATACCTATGGTATAGAATCCGTGAGCCTTGGCTGTTTTAAGACAGTATAGACTATCTTCAACTACGGCGATGTTTTCAGGTGAGAATCCCAAAGTTTCAGCACACTTGAAAAATATCTCAGGGGATTCTTTACCCTTGCCGATTTCCGAACAGGTTTCAAGGAATTTCAACCTATCCAGTACACCCAAACGTTTTAAACAGACGGTTGCTAAACTTCTGTAGGTGGCGGTCGCAACGCCGTACGGAATGCCCTTACTGTCTAGGTAGTCCAAAAGTTCAATGATACCCTCTTTTAACGGAATGGTATCTCTATAATTTTCAGCGACTATCTCCTCTATGCGGTCGCTAATCTCCTTTACCGATAGCTTTATGTTGAACGTATCTATGAAGTACTGCGAAGATTCTTCAACGGTCATCTTTTTAACTATCTCGGATACGTTTTCAGGTGGAGTAACGCCGTTTTCCGTTAAGAATATCCTATCGACATCATACCAGAGGGGCATACTGTCTATTAAAGTTCCGTCCAAATCTAAGATGTAGCCTTTTATGTTCGTAATCTCCATAGA
>CAZWRW010000059.1:0-8328 GCA_964636465.1 uncultured Ruminococcus sp.
AAAAAATAACGGAACGATTATAAATATCGTTCCGTTTTGATTATATTAACGTTAAAAAGTTATGGTAATTCAATCTCTTCGAGGTCTTGAGGTGGCATAGGTTTGGAGCTATCCTTAACGAACTTCTTAACCTCTTGAGTAGCCTTTGCGATTGGTATGTTAGTACCTGCACCAGCTACGCAACCCCCCGGACAAGCCATACCTTCGATTAGGTAGCCATCTTTTTTACCTGCCTTGGCTAATAGTAGCATAGTTTGACAATTTGAAAGTCCTTCTGCGTGTTCGATATAAACGTCAGTGTCTGGGTAGTACTCATTGATACACTTTTCAATGGCGTTCGCTACGCCTGTAGCGACTGCGTAACCTCTACCTACGCCTGTAGCGTCGTGGATTGGCTCTTCCTTGTCGTAGTTCTCGATGTCTATGCCCTTTGCCTCAAACATAGAACTTAACTCTTCAAAGGTGATTACGAAGTCAACATCACTACGTACAGAAGTACGCATAGCCTCAAGTTTCTTAGATGCACATGGTCCTATGAATACTACTCTAGCGTTAGGATGTTTCTGCTTGATAGTTCTTGCAGTAGCTACCATAGGTGTCAACGCTGTAGATACTGTGTTAGCTAAATCTTTAAGGGTTCTCTTAGCCAACATAGACCACGATGGACAACATGAAGTCAATAGGAAAGGTAGTTCACCTGTCTTGACTTCTTCAACGTAATGGTGAGCCTCAGTAACAGCACCTATATCCGCACCGAGTGCAACCTCGAAAACGTCACTAAAGCCTAGCTCCATCAACGCTGATTTGATATTCCATAAAGTCTTCTTGCCGAACTGTCCAACTATAGCTGGAGCTACTTCTGCAATCAATTGGTCGCCCTTTTTCATAGCTTGTATAAGTTGGAACACTTGGGACTTATCTGCTATAGCACCAAACGGACAGTTTACCATGCACTGTCCACATGATACACACTTCTCTGTGTTAATCTTAGCTCTGCCGTGGCTGTCGCTCTCGATGGCGTTTACACCACATACCGATGCACATGGGCGTACTTTCTTTGCGATGGCATCGTATGGACAGATGGCTTTGCACTTTCCACACTTGATACACTTATCTTGGTCAATGAAAGACTTGCCATTCTTAATGGAGATAGCTTCCCTTGGACAGACTTCCATACATGGATGTGCTACGCAGTTGTGGCACTGGTCGGATACGACGTACTTGTTATGTTCGCACATATCACAAGCGGATGGTATAACCTGCATTAGAGGTGGTTCGTAATACTTATCTGAGATGTTGCTCTCATCTAAGCCACTAGTGATGTGTACAGGTCTGTCTTCTGGGCGTAAAGAGAGTCCCATGGCTAGACGTATCCTTTCTGATGCTACCGCTCTTTCCCTATAGATACTGTCACGATACATAGGGGTATCGCCTTTAGTAATCTTGTAAGGTATAGCCTCTATGTCATCGTTTACGTTGGTTGAATAGAATGCAACTCTACATACCTCCGTAAATATCTTCCTCCTAATCTCTCGGATTGGAGTCTCAATACCTCTCATACTCATACTAATAAACCCTTTCTTAAAAAATTTATTTAACGCCAATCCGATAGTTTGATTTGGTTTCGCAATTCATCGAATTGGCGTTGAATTTAATAAAAATTAATCCTGTGGAACGATAAAAGCTCGTTCCATACACAAGTCGCCACCCTTAGAAGTCTATTCAAGGTGAATTTGATAAACTACATGGAATTATATCTAATTCACGTTATTCAAGGTTTTTAAGTGCCCTGATTTCGTCACGATTTAACCTGATTTCACTATCCTTGATTAATATGACATCTTCCCTTTTGACCATTATAGGAACATCACTATTGTATGGGATAACCTTTAAACGTCCTGTGAGTACGTTCACATCTTGCACGATACCCTTGTTATTGTTTACCTTTACCACTGCTCCAACCTTTGGCGTGATTTTCAAAAGTTCTTCGTAGCCGTCTTGTTCGTACTTTAGACAGCACATCAAACGCCCACAAGACCCTGAAATCTTTGATGGATTGAGCGACAAGCTTTGCTCCTTAGCCATCTTAATGGATACCGGTTCAAAATCACCGAGGTAGCCCTTACAACAGAACTGTCTTCCACAGATACCTAGACCTCCTAAAAATTTGGCTTGGTCTCGGACTCCTATTTGACGTAACTCTATCCTAGTATGGAACACTGATGCTAAATCTTTGACTAGTTCTCTAAAGTCCACACGGGTGTCAGCAATGAAGTAGAACATCAGTTTATTGTTATCAAAAGTGCATTCAACGTCTATGAGTTTCATACCTAGATTTCTAGAGGCTATCTTCTGCTCACAGACTTTAAAAGCTTCTTGTTCTTTTTTCTTATTATTTTCTAAGGTTTTAAGGTCGTTTTCATTGACCTTTCTTACAATCTCTTTAAGTGGTTGCGTGAAGTTTTTGCACTCCTTATTCTCGATGACTATCTCTCCACACTCTACACCCTTGGCGGTCTCAACGACTACACTATCGCCTAATTTATAAGGCACTCCCTTAGGATTGAAGTAGTATACCTTACCGCCTTTTTTAAAACGAACTCCAACTATTTCAGCCATATTTTAGATAAACCTCCATTTCACACGTTTTGTATTACGTTGCCACACAAAGAAGATACTATTAAATTCATGTTTACGTTACTGTCTATTTCGTAAAAAGCTTGATATATTAACATATGTATATTGGTACACGCCTTGATAGACAATCTACTAGCTAACTGTTTTGCACCCTCGAAGTAACATCCTGCTGGAGTGTTACAGCCTATCTTTACGGCTATAACGTCACGGATGTGCTTGTCCATGATGGATAGTATATTCTTAGTGGTGTCCTTGTTTTTGACATTTAAGTCAGTAAAGACTTTTAAGAGTTCATACTCATCACGATTTACTAAAGCTACGTTGAACCTCTTCACGATATCTACCGCTTTGAAAAGTTCACCCTCGTTGAGATAGTCCAAACAGTTGCCTATATTTCCATGAAAACAGTTTAGAGCGTCATCTATTTGAGTTTGCGTGTAGTTCATGGATTGTAAAGCCTGTATACATTCCTTTTCGGAACATTCAGTAACCCCCATGGATACTACCCTTGATAGTATCGTAGGTAGAAAAGTATCCCTAGCTTTGGATGTGAACACATAGTATGCGTAGTCTGGTGGCTCTTCGATAGACTTCAATAGAATGTTCTGTGCGGTGCTGTTCATGATGTCAGCATCTTCAAATATGAAAACCTTACTATCGTAGTTAGGTTTTATAGATACCTCATTACATACTTTTCTCACGGTCTCCGCTGAGATTGAGTTCGTCTTACCTGAATGTTCTACTATGAAAACGTCAGGATGTGTATTACTGAGTACGTTTCTACAATGGAAACACTCACCACATGGGGAGTTTTCAGCTTTACATAGAATCTTCATAGCGATGTACTTAGCTAAAGTTTTCTTACCGAGACCCTTATCGCCATACAGTAAGAATGCGTGAGCCATCTTGTTATTTTGTAACATCAGAGAAACTTTTTCAGTGACGTTTTTGTTTCCGAACACTTCCATGGGCTAGACCTTTTCAAACCTATCTATATCAGTGACCATGATGGTCGCACCACCGACATTTACCTCTACTGGAAAAGTAACTTCATTATTCGCCGATGGCACAAAGGCTTTCCTCTTTTGAGACTTCTCTTTGATAACTTCTATAGCTTTGTCTACTTTTTCATCTTCGGTAGCGATTAGAAAAGTTGTATTTCCTGCCTTTAAAAAACCTCCTGTGGATGATAACTTAGTAGCATAGAAACCATTCTTTACTAGTGCATTTGATACTCCATAACTGTCTTCACTGTTGACGATTGCATATATTAACTTCATAAAGATTTCCTCCTTCAAATTATGATACTTCTACGTACTATTGTAACATAAACGTACGAAAAAATCAATGCAAAAAAATAGGCGTTAAGCACGTAAATTCCGACCAGTATGTGAGAAATTTTTTGAAATTTTACGTAGGCAATCTTTCACAAAAAAACGCTTGACATAAGTTATAAAAAGTGCTATAATGTTGAAAATAGGTATTATAATCCTAAATGCTTAAAAATATTTTTAGATTCGGAGGAGTAGTTATGAGTTTTTTGGATAAGGTAAAAGAAAAAGCTTCCGTAGTAGGTGTCAAGGTTAAGGAGACTGGTACCAGTATCAGTGACAAGTCGAAACTTGCCGTTGAAAAACAAAAGATAAAGAGTGCCATCTCAAAAGAGAACGTGATTATCAATAAGAAGTACACGGAGATTGGTAAGAAGTACGTCGAAGTCTTCGGGGATGCTCCAAGCGAGGAGTTCTTGACCTTAGTTAATGAGGTTAAAGAGTCTAAAAACAACATCGCTAAGTTGGATAACCAACTCATAGAACTTGAGGATTTCGTGGTATGTTCATGTGGTGCGAGAGTTCCAAAGGGTGTAGCATTCTGTTCAAACTGCGGTAGTGCGGTGGTCGTTCCAGAAGAGCCTACTCCAGCTCCAGTGGCTGATGCTGAAGTAGTCGATGCAGAACCTGAAATTCCACCTGTTGAAACTGCTGAGGTTACTCCTACTACTGAAGATAATAAAGCTGAATAGTTTTTTATTGGGAACGCTCTTTGAGCGTTCCTTATATATTTTAACGTCAAAATGTTTTCAAATCTTAAAAAAATTCCCATCCTGTTATGGATGGGAACTTTTTTTATCATTATGGAGTTGGCTTAATGATTAGTAGCCACGTTCTTTTCTAGGTTTACAGATGTGGAAACCTTTTCGGATTCCTTAGGCTCTTCTATGTGTTTAGCCTTGAGTTCCATTGCGATAAGGTTCAAAACTAGGAACACTACGAAGATACCCATCAATACGGAAATCTCTGTGGAGATACTTGCACCATCACAGATTGTACTTCTAAAAGCATCTACTGTGTAGGTGAAAGGCATAAACTTGTGTATGCTTTGATAGAAACTGTCGGAAAGTTCGATAGGATAAGTACCTGCTGAACCGCTCAACTGTAGTACCATGAAGATTAATAGTACATAACTTCCAACCTTGTCAAGTACTAGGTTGAAGAAGTAGAACATCATCATGAATGCGATGGATGCTACTACTGCTACTAGGATAGTCTTTCCAAATAGTGATGGGTCGTAACCGTCAAAGACGTGTAGTAATACTATCATCAAGATGGCTTGAACCATTGCTACTAGGATTACTCTAACCATGGAGTTTAACCACTTAATCGCTACGGATTTTCTATCATGGATTCCCTTTAGGTCTTCCTTAGGTGCAAACATGATACAGTATGCCATACAACCTACCCAAAGTCCAACGGACATCATGTAAGCTGACATTGCATGACCATTGTTAGCAACATCATGGATTATAGTGTGGTCGCTTTCCACTGGTGCGGAGAACATAGCCACATTATCATCACCGACGTTTAGTTCACTGAGTTCGTCTGCACCATCGCCCAAACCATCGGCTAGAGTGTTCGTGCCATCGGAGAGTTTAGTTAAACCTTCGCCCAATTCTGCTGAACCATCATGAAGTTTACTAGAACCGTCTGCTATTTGACCTGCACCATCGGTTAGTTGATTAGAACCATCGATTATGTCGGCATTGTTGGATACTAACTCTTGTGTACCATCGTATAGTGTAGATACGCCACTCTGTAGAGTACCTGCACCCTCATCAAGAGCGGTAGCACCACTTGCTATTGAATTGATACCATCTAATAGGGTAGGATTGTTCACTACTAACTGTTGTGTTCCTGCAAATAGTGTCGATATACCACTCTTTAGAGTGTCAACGCCTGAATTTAAACTTACTGTGCCATCTGCTAGAGATGTAATACCACTCATCAAAGTGGAGTTGTTGCCTACTAGTTGTTGTGTGCCATCATATAGTGAACCCAATCCAGTCTGTAGAGTTTGAGAACCTGCTAACAACTGTCCGCTACCACTACTGATTGCTTTTGCACCATTTACTAGAGTCTCATTGTTGGATACTAGTTGACCTGTACCATTCACTAAGGCTTGACTACCTGCCTGTAACTGTGCGATACCACTCGTTAATGTAGGTATGCTACCATCTAACTGTGCGATACCTTGGTATAGTGCAGTAGCTCCATTAGTCAATGCTGTGGAATTCTCTTTAAGTGTGGATGCTCCAGTGTTCAATGCACTGACTCCGTTAGTGTAACTTTGTATACCACTCATTAGACCGCTATCACTATCGATACCATTCTGTAGAGTGCTTACGCCACTATCTATGGTTTGAACCGCTTGAATGATTCCCATAGTATCAGAAGTTGTACCTTGACGTTCGATTGCGTTCTGTACGCTCACTAGACCACCCGTTAAGGTTTGAATAGTCTGCTTAGATGCTGGTAGTAGTACGTTTGAATTATCTGCTATGGTCTTTACACTGCCCTTTAGAGTAGCCATCGATTCATTCATAGAGGTTACTTTAGTATCGAGGTCAGCACTTTCAACCGCTGTGGATACTGTCTGTAAGTTCGTACCGATATCTTGAGTACTAGTAGCCATACTCTGTAGTATGGTCGTGATACTAGTCGCTAATGATTGTTGCTGTTCTGCTGGTAGTGCCGTGAAAGCCTCACTTTGCATTAGTGAAGTTAATAGAGTCTGTAGTTCGGTTAGGTTAGTGCCTAAGGTTTGGGCATCCGTGCCGATGTTGTTTAGTGAAGTGTTTAACACGGTCATCAAAGGGGAGAGGTCAAAAGACATATCAGTGTTTTGTAGAGTTGTGTTCAACGTTTGAATACCATCGTTTAAGGTATCTAGACCTGTTTCCACTTGGTTGATGTTAGACATATTAGTATCGTTTAGGCTGTTGTCAAGAGTAGTCGCTAGAGTGTTCAAGCCAGTCAAAAGTGAGGTAGTACCAGTCTTCAATTGACCTACACCACCCGATAACTGTTGACAACCCTTTACTAACAATGGACTATTAGCATATAGTTGTGATAGACCATCCGCTACCTGTGATACGCCTTGTGTATAGGTGTTTACACCATCCGATAGGCTTGAAGAACCATCTTTAAGTTGAGTAACTCCACCTGCTAATGTAGCAGAACCCTCAGCTAAAGAGTTTATACCATCGTTAAGTTGTGTAGCACCATCGTGTACGCTTGAAACGCCATCCGTATAGGCTACTATGCCTTCCGTTAGAGAACTTGCTCCAATAGTTAAGGACTCTACGCCATCGGTTAGTGAACCTGAACCCGTTAATAGTTGATTAGCACCATCATCTACAGATGCTACACCATTAGTATAGGCTTCCATACCATCCTTAATTTGAGTAGCACCGCTTTCGAGAGCGTCTGTGCCATCTTTAAGAGTCTGTGTGCCATCGTTAAGCTGTGATACACCACTATCTACAGAGGCTACGCCATCTACATAGGAGTTCAAACCACTTGCGAATTGGTCTACGCCATCTTTTAGGGAGTTCGTGCCGTCTTTGAGAGTACCTGCACCATCATTAAGTTGAGATACACCATCATCTACAGCAGTGACACCGTCAGTGTAGGCAGTCAAGCCATCTGTTAGAGTTTGAGAACCCTCTTCAAAAGTTAGGGTGCTTTCAGCTAGAGTTTTTAAGTTTTCTGTGATAGTGTCGTTACCATCTACCAGTTGGACTACTCCATCTTGAATTTGTACTGCACCATCTTTAGCATCAGTCATGCCATCCTTTAAGGTATCGAAACTATCGAATACCGCCTGTGTGTAACTTTCGACTACACTCTCTTGAATACTCTTCTGTATCTTTAATAGTGCAGTGTCGCTCATCTTTGAGGCTATATAGTTAGTACCTGGATTAGTCGTGTACTCTAATACCATCTTTTGAGGTTCTTCGTCAAGTACGGTTGATGCGTTTTCTGAGAAGTTTTCAGGTATCGTTATGACCATGTAATAAGTACCGTTCTCTAGACCTTTTTCTGCGGTTTTGGAATCCACAAAGTTAAAAGCTAATGAGTCATTTTCCTCAAGGTTTTCGACAAGAGCTTCGCCTACATTGAGAGTTTCATCGTTGTACTCTACAGGTTTATCTAAGTTGACCACCGCCACCGGTAGGCTATCCAAGTTGCCGTAAGGGTCCCACATGGAGCCTAAGAAGAACACAGTATATAGTGTCGGTATGGTGACTATCGCCACCGTTGCGATGGTTTTAAAGTGTCTCTTAATGAAAGATTGTTTGTTTGTGTTATCTTTCATAAAAATTTCTCCTTTCGTTGATTTTCTAAAGGTGTA